>CAIKUF010000248.1 GCA_903830565.1 uncultured bacterium
AGGTGGGGCGGCTAGCCGCTTACGAAGAAGGAGAAGTTCACGGCGCTGCTGCATCACATCAATGTCCAAGCACTCAGGGATGCGTTCATGGTGCTCAAGCGCCGTGCCGCGCCCGGGGTCGATGGCTTGGCGTGGCCGGACTATGAGGCGGCACTGGAGAGCAATCTCCAAGGCCTGCATGCAAGAGTCCAACGCGGCACGTACCGGGCGCTGCCCGTCAAGCGAAGGCTCATCCCAAAGCAAGACGGCACGCCTCGCCCACTGGGCATTACCGCCTTGGAGGACAAGATCGTCCAGCGCGCGGTGGTGACGGTGCTGGGGGCCATCTACGAAGGCGACTTTCTGGGGTTCTCCTACGGGTTCCGACCCGGGCGCAGTCAACACGATGCGCTCGACGCGCTATCGGTGGGGATCGGCACGGCGCGTGTGAACTGGATTCTCGATGCCGACATCCGGCGCTACTTCGACAAGATCGACCAGGCATGGCTGATCCGAATGCTGGAGCACCGAATCGGCGACGAGCGCGTCATACGCCTTGTGCGCAAGTGGCTTGTCCATCACAGGGTTCAAGCCACCGGCTTTCAGCCGGTCAGCTTTAGCTCGATGATGCGGCACTGGAGGTGCCGCCATGGACTACAGATACGGGAGCCATACAGTCTTTCAGATCGAGTACCACTTCGTGTGGGTCACCAAGTACCGGTACAAGGTGCTTACGGGCGAGGTTGCGTTGCGGGTACGGGAGTTGGTGAGGCAGACCTGCGAGGCGTTCGAGATACGGATCGTCAAAGGCGTGGTGAGTGCGGATCACGTTCACATACTGGTCAGTGCACCACGGAGCTGGCGCCCAGCGAGATCATGAGAAGAATCAAGGGTCGCACGGCGAGCCGGATGTTCGAAGAGTTCGCGCACATCAAGAAGCGGTTCTGGGGCCGGCATGTGTGGGCGCGAGGGTACTTCTGTGCGACCGTGGGACAGATGACGGAGGAGATGATCAAGACGTACCTGGAGCACCACTTCGAGCTGGGCACAAGCGACGAATTCAAGTTGGACACCCCATAGACGCGTCGTTCAGGCGACGCGTATCCGGACTTTCAGTCCGTATCACACGAACCCACCGGCTTTAGCCGGTGGTCGTTTAGTGCCGCCCCGCGGGCAACGGGTGCATGTCGCAGCCATGCCACGCCTGCCAGAAATGGCCCCGTGCGCTGAGGCACTAGCGGGCTTGCACTTTCCGCTCTTGGTACAAGATGGGATGCACGCAACACGCCGGAATCAACTCGATAGAATGACCTCATGCCCGTTGACAAGCCCAAGCCTCCCGTCATTCGACCGACCGTCCCGAAGCACGACGACGGGCACGGAAGTCTGGTCGTCGAGCGGCAGACGGCGAAGACCGAGCCTCCGCATCTGTACCAGGTGGTGCTCTTGAATGACGACTACACGCCGATGGAGTTTGTGGTGATGGTCCTGCAGGAATATTTCAACCACGATCTCGCGACGGCCACCCAGATCATGCTGAAGATTCATCATGAAGGTCGCGGTGTCTGCGGCGTATTCACGAAGGACGTGGCCGCCACCAAGGTCGAATCGGTATCTGCCGCCGCGCGTCGCGGCGGCCACCCTTTGCAATGCATCCTGGAGGCCGCATGATTGCCCAAGAGCTAGAAGTCAGCCTGCACATGGCCTTCGTCGAGGCGCGGCAGCAGCGCCACGAGTTCATCACCGTCGAGCACTTGCTGCTGGCGCTGCTGGACAACCCGTCAGCCTCCGAAGTGCTGCGTGCCTGCTCGGCCAACGTCGACGAGTTGCGCAAGAGCTTGCTTCAGTTCGTCAAGGAAAACACGCCCACCGTCGGCGGCTCCGACGAGGTCGACACGCAGCCGACGCTGGGCTTCCAGCGCGTGATCCAGCGCGCGATCATGCATGTGCAGTCGACCGGCAGCGGCAAGAAGGAAGTGACCGGCGCGAATGTGCTGGTGGCGATCTTCGGAGAAAAGGATTCGCACGCCGTCTACTACCTGCACCAGCAGGGCGTGACGCGGCTGGACGTGGTGAATTTCATCGCCCACGGCATCAAGAAGTCCGACCCGCCCGAGCCGGCAAAGTCCAGCGACGGCGGCGCGCCCGAGGGCGAGAAGGACGAGGGCGACGGAAAGGCGTCACCGCTCGACCAGTTCACGCAGAACCTGAACCAGCTTGCGCGCGACGGCAAGATCGACCCTCTGATCGGGCGCGAGCACGAAGTCGAGCGAGTGATCCAGATCCTGTGCCGGCGGCGTAAGAACAACCCGCTGCTGGTGGGAGAGGCTGGCGTCGGCAAGACCGCGATCGCCGAAGGGCTGGCTTGGCGCATCACGCAGTCCGACGTGCCCGAGATACTGGCCAGCGCGACCGTCTATTCGCTCGACATGGGCGCGCTGCTCGCAGGCACGAAGTATCGCGGTGACTTCGAGCAGCGCCTCAAGGGCGTGCTGAAGAACCTGAAGGACATGCCGAACGCGATCCTCTTCATCGACGAGATCCACACGCTGATCGGTGCCGGTGCAGCCTCGGGCGGCACGCTGGACGCGAGCAACCTGCTCAAGCCGGCCCTCGGCTCGGGCGCGATGAAGTGCATCGGCGCGACGACCTTCAGCGAGTACCGCGGCATCTTCGAGAAGGACGCCGCGCTGTCGCGCCGCTTCCAGAAGGTCGATGTCGTCGAGCCTTCGGTCGAGCAGACGATCGAGATCCTCAAGGGCCTGAAGTCGCGCTTCGAGGAGCACCACAGCGTCAAGTACGCGCTCGGTGCGTTGCAGGCGGCGGCCGAGTTGTCGGCCAAGTACATCAACGACCGCCATCTGCCCGACAAGGCGATCGACGTGATCGACGAAGCCGGCGCGGCGCAGCGCATCCTGCCCAAGAACAAGCAGAAGAAGACGATCACGCGCCTCGAGGTCGAGGATATCGTCGCCAAGATCGCGCGCATCCCGCCGGCCAGCGTCTCCAGCGACGACCGCAGCAAGTTGAAGAGCCTGGACCGCGACTTGAAGAGCGTCGTCTTTGGCCAGGACCCGGCGCTCGACGCGCTGGCCTCGGCGATCAAGATGGCGCGCTCGGGCCTGGGCAAGCCCGACCGCCCGATCGGCTCGTTCCTGTTCAGCGGGCCGACGGGCGTCGGCAAGACCGAAGCCGCCAAGCAACTCGCGTACATCCTCGGCATCGAGCTGATCCGCTTCGACATGAGCGAGTACATGGAGCGCCACGCGGTCAGCAGACTGATCGGCGCGCCGCCGGGCTACGTCGGCTTCGATCAGGGCGGCCTGTTGACCGAGGCGATCAGCAAGAAACCGCATGCGGTGCTGCTGCTCGACGAGATCGAGAAGGCGCACCCGGACGTCTTCAACGTGCTGCTGCAGGTCATGGACCACGGCACGCTGACCGACAACAACGGGCGCAAGGCGGACTTCCGCAACGTCATCATCATCATGACGACCAACGCGGGCGCCGAGACGATGAACAAGGCAACCATCGGCTTCACGACCAAGCGCGAGCAGGGCGACGAGATGGCCGACATCAAGCGGCTGTTCACGCCCGAGTTCCGCAACCGCTTGGACGCGACGGTGAGCTTCAAGGCGCTCGACGAAGAGGTCATCCTGCGCGTGGTCGACAAGTTCCTGCTCCAGTTAGAGAGCCAACTGGCCGAGAAGAAGGTGGACGTCACGTTCACCGATGCGTTGCGCAAGCACCTGGCGAAGAAGGGCTTCGATCCGTTGATGGGCGCGCGGCCGATGCAGCGCCTGATCCAGGACACGGTGCGCAGCTCGCTTGCCGACGAGTTGCTGTTCGGCCGCCTGGTCGACGGCGGGCGGCTGACGGTCGACGTGGATGCCGACGGCGCGGTTCAGCTCGACATCCAGCCCACGCGCAAGAGCGACCGACCCAAGGCTGAACCGGCGACCGCGAGCTGAGCCACCCGCGCGCGACCGCTCACGCGGTTGCCGCGGGGTCCTGGCGATAGAAGCCGGCGAGCAGGTCGTACAGCGCCGGCAACTCGTCGAGCAGCGCAAGCGGGGCGACGAAGAATGTCTCGCTCGCGACCGCGAAGAACTCGTCCGGAGCCTCGGCGCCGTAGGGGTCGAGCAGCGTCTCCTCTTCGGCATCCACCTGCTGGCAGAACGCGTCGTAGTGCGCCTGCAGCGTGTGCGCCCAGTGCTCACGCTCAGCGCGGCTGGCCAATGGCGGCATGCCGTTGGCCATGCCGTCGCGCATGTCGAGCACGTGCGCGAACTCGTGAATGACGACGTTGTAGCCCCACTCGGCGGACTCGCCCGCCTCTGCCACGTCGCTCCACGACAGCATGACGGGCCCACCTTCCATCGCCTCGCCCGAGAGTTCGTCGTCGTATTCGTGAACGACGCCGATGTCGTCGGTGTGCGAACGCCGGACCTGAACCGCGTCCGGGTGGACAACGATGCCGACGAAGCCGTCGTACCAGCGAAGGCCGAGCTGGAGCACCGGCAGGCAGGCCTGCGCAGCAATGGCAACCGCCATCTCGTCGGTCACCGGAGCGTCGGCGGTGCCGGTGAACTCCTTGCGGGCGAGGAACAGCGTGGCTATCTCGCGCAAGCGTTGCACGTCCTCGGCCGATCGCTTGGATAGGAATGGAAAGCGGGCCAGCGTCAATGCCCACAGGGCTTCGGGAATCGCGCGCTGCTCCAGCGTCCGCGCCTCGCGCCGCTGTTGTAGCGCCTGCCACCAGCGGGCGATCACGCGCTCGGCGCGGCCTGCATGGCCGTTGTCGGCGACAAGCGCTCGAAGCCGCTTCGCGTGAGGCGCAACACCTCGGCACGTGGCCGGTCGCCCGCGTGATCGAGGTCCCAGTCCGACAGCACATGCCTTAGGCATCCGGGCGCGATCGGCGCGCTGCCGGGCTGGTGCGTGTGTCCGTGCACGAGTACCGTGGCCGAGGCATGGCGCAGCCAGTCCTGCGCTGCCGCAGCATCGATGTCGGCTGCATCAGCGGGCATGGCGGCGCTTGCGCTGCGCTGCTCGCTCGCGTGGCGCATCTGCGATGCGAGGCGGCGCCGCTCCGCCAGCGGCAGTGCGAGCACGGCCGCCTGCCACTGCGGACTGCGCGCCTGGGCGCGGTAGCGTTGGTACTCGGTGTCGGCGAGGCACAGCGCGTCGCCGTGGGACAACAGCACGCGCTGACCGAAGGCCAGCAGCAGCGTCGGGTCGGACAGGGCCGACACGCCGCAGGCGCCCAGCATCTCGGCGCCGATCAGGAAGTCGCGGTTGCCGGCCATCAAGCTGATCCGCGTGCGCTTCGCAGCCCGGGTCAGCACGTCCGCGCATTGAGCCTCGAATCCGTGCAGCCGGGCGTCGTCGCCGACCCAGACGTCGAACAGGTCACCCAGGATGAACACCGCGTCGGCCGGCGTGGCCAACATGTAGCCCGCCCACGCCTCGCAGGTGCGCGGCATGTCGGGTGCGAGGTGAAGGTCGGAGATGAAGTCGATCCGCGACCACTCGGCGGGGGCGGGCAGTTCCCGAAGCACGGGCAGGGCGGGAACTGTCGGCACCACCACGCGCACTACACCAGCGTCGCCGAGACAATCAACACGTCGTCGACCGGCACGTCTCCATGGCCGCCGCGGTTGCCGGTCTTCACGCCCTCGATCGCATCCACCACATCGGTTCCGTCGATGACCTTGCCGAACACTGCATAACCCCAGCCCTGCGTGGTCTCGGCCTTGTGGTCGAGGAAGGCGTTGTCGGCGGTGTTGATGAAGAACTGCGCAGTCGCCGAATGGGGATCGGACGTGCGCGCCATCGCGAGCGTGTAGTGGCGGTTCTTCAAGCCGTTGTTGGCCTCGTTCGCGATCGGCGCGCCGACGGCCTTCTGCTTCATGCCGGGGGCAAAGCCGCCGCCTTGCACCATGAAGCCCTGGATGACGCGGTGGAACAGCGTGCCGTCGTAGTGGCCCTGCTTCACATAGGCCGCGAAGTTGCTCGCCGAGTTGGGCGCGTTGACGTCGTCGAGCTCGACGCGGATCGTGCCAAGGCTGGTGTTCAGGTCAATCAGTTGCGGCATCTCATTTCTCCAGGGTGGCGGTCTTGATGACAACCGGTGTCTGCGGGACGTCGCCGGGGCCGGTCGCTACGGCGCGGATCTTGTCGACCACCTCCATGCCCGAGACCACTTTGCCGAACACGGCGTAGCCGTTGCCGTCGGGCGAATTGGCGGCGTCGAGGAAGGCGTTGTTCTTGACGCTGATGAAGAACTGCGCAGTGGCCGAGTTCGGGTCGCTCGTGCGCGCCATCGCGACGCTGCCGCGAACATTCTTCAGCCCGTTGCGGCTCTCGAGCGGAATCGGCGCGCGCGTGGGCTTCTGCTTGAGGTCGGCGGTCATCCCGCCGCCCTGGATCATGAAGTTGTCGATCACACGGTGGAACACCGTGCCGTCGTAGTGGCCGGCCTTCACGTATTGCACGAAGTTGTCGACGCTCTTGGGTGCCTTCGCGGCGTCGATCTCGATCACGATGTCGCCCATCGAGGTGGTGAGCTTGACCTTCTGCGCCCAGCTAGGCGCGCACAGGCCCACCGCGAGCGCCATGGCGGTCAGCATCTTGGCGGCAAAGCCGCGGGTCAACGTCATCATCTTCGAACTCCTTGCAGGTGAGTGGAATGGTCGGTTGCGCGCTTGGGCCGGGCGTGGCTCAAGGGCGTGCGGCGCTTGCCGCATGCTCAGGCGGTGAGGCGGGCGCGGCAGGTTTGGCGATGAACAGCGTACGCAACTGGGCCAGCTTCGGTGGCAGCGCCGTATTGTTGCCGTCCAGCGCCAGCGCACGCGAATAGGCCTGGGCGGCAAGGCGGGCATAGACGTCGCCGAGGTTCTCGTAGGCGGTGGCGTAATTCGGGTTGCCGCGCACCGCCGCTTCGAGCGCGGCGCGCGCCTTGTCGTACTGTCCCTGTCCGGCGTAGAGCACGGCGAGGTTGTTGTAGGGTTCGGGCAGTTCGGGGTAGTCCTCGCTGAGCAGCGTGAAGACGGTGATCGCGTCGGCCGTGTGCTTGCCATCGCTCAGCAGCACGCCCTTGAGGAAGCGAAGCTGCGGGTCCTTGGGCTTGGCGGCGAGATACTGGTCGAGCTTGGCCGTTGCCTGGTCAACCTGGCCTGCCTTGATAAGCCGGTTGACTTCGGACACCTCGTCGGCCAGCGCGAGCGTCGCGGCGGTGCACAGCAGGAATGCCAGCAGCCTGGCCATCGATCGTGTGCAGTTCATGGGACTCCGGCGAGGCTACGTTGCAGCCACTGGGATGGGTGCGCGCCGTGCCTTCTGGACGGCGCCGCTATACTGTTTCGATTGTAATTCAGCCCCTGCCGTCGCAGGGCCGCGCGCACCCGGCGCCGGACACCGCGGCCCTCCCAACACCTGCCTTTCATGCCGAACCGGATGCGCGTCTTCGTGCGCCAGGGGACGGCCAAACGATGCCGATGAGCATTCGCATCCACAACTCGCTGACGCGCACCGTCGAGCCGTTCACGCCGATCGATCCCGGTCACGTCCGGATGTACGTGTGCGGGATCACGATCTACGACTACTGCCACGTCGGCCATGCGCGCTTCCTGATCGCGTTCGACATCGTCAGCCGCTGGCTGAGGACGCTCGGCTACCGCGTCACCTACGTGCGCAACATCACCGACGTCGACGACAAGATCATCCGCCGCTCGCTGGAGCGCGGCATCCCGATCCGACAACTGACGACTGAGATGACGCAGGCCATGCACGAAGACGTCGCCGCGCTCGGTATCGAGCCGCCGACCTTCGAGCCGCGCGCCACCGAGCATGTGCCTGGCATGCTGGCGCTGATCGAGACGCTTGAAGCCAAGGGGCTGGCCTACCGCGCGAGCGACGGCGACGTGAACTTCGCGGTGCGCAAGTTCCCCGGCTACGGCAAGCTCTCGGGCAAGTCGCTCGACCAGCTTCGCGCCGGCGAGCGTGTCGCCGTGCTCGGCGGCAAGCAGGATCCGCTCGACTTCGTGCTCTGGAAGGCGGCCAAGGACGAGGAGCCTGAAGACGCCAAGTGGGACAGCGCCTTCGGCCGCGGCCGGCCTGGCTGGCACATCGAGTGCTCGGCGATGTGCAAGGCCTTGCTGGGCGAGCAGTTCGACATTCACGGCGGCGGCATGGACCTGATGTTCCCGCACCACGAGAACGAGATCGCGCAGAGCGAAGGCGCGAGCCAGAGCGGGCAGTTCGCCAACGTCTGGATGCACAACGGCCTGCTGCAACTCGACAACGAGAAGATGTCGAAGTCGCTCGGCAACTTCTTCACGATCCGCGAGGTGCTCGAACGCTACGACGGCGAGACGCTGCGCTTCTTCTTCCTGCGCTCGCATTACCGCAGCGCGCTTAATTTTTCGGACGCGAATCTCGACGACGCGCGCAACGCGCTGCGCCGGCTGTACACCGCATTGGACGGTGTCGAGACGTCGTCAACGCCTGAAATCAACTGGGCGCAGCCGCAGGCTGCAGCATTTCGCGCGGCGATGAACGACGACTTCGCCACACCGGAAGCCGTTGCCGTCCTGTTCGATCTGGCCGGAGAACTCAACCGCACGCGCTCGTGCGAAACGGCCGCGCTGCTCAAGGGCCTTGGCGCCACGCTCGGCCTGCTCGCGCAGCCGCCGCGATCGTTCCTGCAAGGCGGGCAGGGCGTCGACGAGGCCTACATTGCAGCACGCATCGAAGCCCGCGCGGCCGCGAAGAAGGCACGCGACTTCGCCCTCGCCGACGCGATTCGCGCCGAGCTGGCGGCCCTCGGCGTCGAGCTCAAGGATTTGGCGCAAGGCACGGTCTGGGTGAGGGCGTGAGCGTGAGCCGCATCGTCACCCCTGCTTACTGGGACGAGGCCTGCAAGCACCTTTCCAAGCGCGACCGCGTGATGCGCAAGCTCATCCCGCGCTACGCCGAAGGCCGACTGCAAAGCCGCGGCGACGCCTTCACGACGCTGGCGCGCTCGGTTGTCGGCCAGCAGATTTCGGTGAAGGCGGCGCAGACGGTGTGGGAGCGCGTGGTCGAGGTCGTCGAAGGCGCGTCGCCCTCACTGCGGCCCGTGGCGGTGCTGGGCACCGGAGCCACCAGGCTGCGCGCCGCCGGCTTGTCCGCACGCAAGGTCGAATACCTCACCGACCTTGCCCATCACTTCGAGTCGGGCGCGGTGCACGTCGGGCAATGGGAGTCGATGGACGATGAGGCCATCATCGACGAACTGGTCGCTATCCGCGGCATCGGTCGCTGGACGGCCGAGATGTTCCTCATCTTCCACCTGATGCGGCCCAACGTGCTGCCGCTGGACGACGTGGGCCTGCTCAAGGGAATCAGCGTCAACTACTTCAGCGGCGAGCCCGTTTCTCGCGCCGAAGCGCGCGAAGTGGGCGACGCCTGGGCACCCTTCTGTTCGGTGGCCACATGGTACATTTGGCGCAGCCTGGACCCCCTTGCGGTGGCCTATTGAGCGTCACCGACGGAAGCCGCATGAGCAAACGACACTTCCTTGATTTCGAGCAGCCGATCGCCGACCTCGAGACGAAGATCGAAGAGTTGCGTTACGTGCAAAACGAGTCGGCGGTCGACATCTCCGAAGAGATTGACCGCCTGGGCAAGAAGAGCCTGCAACTCACCAAGGACGTCTACGCCAGCCTCTCGCCGTGGCAGGTCACGCAGATCGCACGTCACGCCCAGCGGCCTTACACGCTCGACTACGTGGCCGAGATCTTCACCGATTTCCAGGAACTGCACGGCGACCGCCACTATGCTGACGACCAGTCGATCGTCGGCGGCCTCGCTCGCTTCAACGGCCAGGCCTGCATGGTGCTCGGGCACCAGAAGGGCCGCGACACGAAGGAGCGCGGCCTGCGCAACTTCGGCATGTCGCGCCCCGAGGGCTACCGCAAGGCGCTGCGGCTGATGAAGCTGGCCGAGAAGTTCGGCCTGCCCTTGTTCACCTTCGTCGACACGCCAGGCGCCTACCCTGGCATCGGTGCCGAGGAGCGCAACCAGTCCGAAGCCATCGGGCGCAACATCTTCGAGATGGCGCAGCTCGAGGTGCCGATCATCACGACCATCATCGGCGAGGGCGGCTCCGGCGGGGCGCTTGCGATCAGCGTCGGCGACCAGGTGTTGATGCTGCAGTACTCTGTGTATGCCGTGATCTCGCCCGAAGGCGGGGCTTCGATCCTGTGGAAGACTTCGGACAAGGCCGCCGAGGTCGCAGAGGCGATGGGCGTCACCGCGCACCGCCTGAAGGCGCTCGGGCTGATCGACAAGATCGTCAACGAGCCGGTCGGCGGCGCGCACCGCGACCCCAAGCAGATGGCGGCTTACCTCAAGCGCGCGCTGGGCGACGCGCTGCGGCAGGTCAGCGGCCTCGAGACCAAGGAACTGCTCGAGCGGCGCTACGAGCGTTTGCAGTCCTACGGCCGCTTCAGCGACACCAAGCATCGTTGACCGCATGGCAGGGCCTCGCCTAGCCGTGGCCTACAGCGGCGGGCGCGATTCCAGCGCCCTGCTGCACGCCACCTTGGCGGTTGCCGCGCAGATGGGCCTGGGTGTCGTCGCGCTGCACGTGCATCATGGCCTGAGCGCACACGCCGACCGCTGGCTCGCGCACTGCGAGCGACAGTGTCAGCGCTGGGCGGCCGCAGGGATGCCGGTGGCCTTCGATCATCGCCGCATCAAAGGGCGGCCCGCGCGCGGCGACAGCGTCGAGGCCTGGGCGCGCCGCGCCCGCTACACCGCGCTGCGCGAGATGGCCATAGAACATGCGGCGAACCTCGTGCTGCTGGCCCATCATCGGCAGGACCAGGCTGAAACCTTGCTGCTGCAAGCGCTGCGCGGCGGCGGTGTGGCGGGTCTGGCGGCGATGCCGCGCGTCGCCGAACGCGAGGGAATCACCTGGATGCGGCCCTGGCTCGACATGCCGCCCGATGAAATCGCCGCGTATGTGCGTCGCCACCGGCTGCGTCACATCGAGGACGACAGCAATGCCGACCGCCGTTTCGCGCGCAATCGCTTGCGTCTGGACGTCTGGCCTGCGTTGACAGCGGCGTTTGCGCAGGCCGACGCTGCGCTCGCCGCGACGGCCGCCTGGGCACGCGAGGCGCAGGTCTGCGCCGAAGACCTGGCTCGGATCGATCTGGCAGCGCTGGAAGTCGGGCGCGGACTCGACCTGGTCGCATGGGAGTCCCTCTCGCCGGAGCGCCGCAGCAACGCTCTGCGCTTCTGGCTGAAGGCGTGCGCCGGTGCCGCAGCTTCTTCGGCCGTCGTGCAGCGGCTGCTCTCGGAGTTGCCGGGGCGGGCACCGGCGCAATGGCATCTCGAGGGTTTCACGCTGCGAAGGTATCGCGGGCGTCTTGAGTGCCACGCCGGCACCGGCCCAACGACGGAGCCGCTGCAAGCGAAGGTCTCGACACTTTGCGTGCGGCGTGCGGGCACCTATGCACTGCGAGGTTGGGGCGGGTGTCTGCGCGTGCGGCGCGTCGCCGCAGGCGGCGTGCCGATGAGCAGCCTGACCGAACTCCGCCTGGTCGCGCGCGGCGGCGGCGAGCAGTTTCAGGCCGCACCCGGGCGGCCGCCGCGAAGCCTGAAGAAGCAGTTCCAGGCCCTGTCGGTGCCGGCGTGGCGGCGCGATGGGCCCTTGGTCTACTGCGGCGAACAACTGCTCTACGTCCCCGGCCTCGGCATCGACGCGCGCGCCGTGGGGGGCAATGGAGGCGCCCAGGCGAGCCTCGAATGGCTGGCCGACCACGCGTGATCGCGATGAAGCGCAACAAGGGGAGATTGCTGCGGCGCAGCATGTAAAATCGACCGATTGCGGGACGTTCGCGACCCGCCTCCGACCCAGCCCAAGCTCCCACCATGGCACTCATCGTTCACAAGTACGGCGGCACCTCGATGGGCTCGACCGAGCGCATCCGTAATGTCGCCAAGCGCGTCGCCAAATGGGCGCGCGCCGGCCATCAGATGGTCGTCGTGCCGTCGGCGATGAGCGGCGAAACGAATCGGCTGCTCGGGCTGGCGAAGGAACTCTCGCCCGAGAAGTCGACGCCGGAACTCCTGCGCGAACTCGACATGATCGCGTCGACTGGCGAGCAGGTCTCGGTCGGCCTGCTCGCGATCGCGCTGCAGGCCGAAGGCATGGCGTCGGTCAGCTACGCCGGCTGGCAGGTGCCGATCAAGACCGACACCGGGTACACGAAGGCGCGCATCGCCAGCATCGACGACGCGCGCGTTCGGGCCGACCTGGCCGAGGGCAAGGTCGTGATCATCACCGGCTTTCAGGGCATCGACCCGGAGGGCAACATCACGACGCTCGGTCGCGGCGGCTCCGATACTTCGGCGGTGGCCGTGGCGGCAGCGATGAAGGCCGACGAGTGCCTGATCTACACGGATGTGGACGGCGTCTACACCACCGACCCGCGCATCGTCCCCGAGGCGCGGCGGCTGAAGACGATCAGCTTCGAGGAAATGCTCGAGATGGCCAGCCTCGGCTCGAAGGTGCTGCAGATCCGCTCGGTCGAGTTCGCCGGCAAGTACCGCGTGCCGCTGCGCGTGCTGTCGAGTTTCACGCCGTGGGACATCGACATCGACGAAGAGGCCCGTTCGGGCACGCTCATCACTTTTGAGGAAGACGTCAACATGGAACAAGCCCTAGTCTCGGGCATCGCGTTCAGCCGCGACGAAGCCAAGGTCAGCCTGCACGGCGTGCCCGACCGCCCCGGCATCGCCTACCAGATCCTCGGCCCGGTCGCGGACGCGAACATCGACATCGACGTCATCATCCAGAACGTGGCGCACGACGGCAAGACGGACTTCTCGTTCACCGTCAACCGCGGCGACTATGGGCGCACGCTCGACCTGCTCAAGACCCAGGTGCAGGGCGAGGTGGGCGCGGCTGAAGTGGTCGGCGACCCGAAGATCTGCAAGGTCAGCATCATCGGCATCGGCATGCGTTCGCACGTCGGCATTGCGAGCAAGATGTTCCGCACGCTGAGCGAAGAGGGCATCAACATCCAGATGATTAGCACCAGCGAGATCAAGACCAGCGTCGTCATCGACGAGAAGTACATGGAGCTCGCCGTGCGCGCGCTGCACAAGGCCTTCGACCTGGAGCAGGCCGGCTCCTGAGCGCCCCGGGGATGCGATTAGAATCGCGCTCGTGCCGGAGTCGTGACCGAGTGGCCGAAGGTGCTCCCCTGCTAAGGGAGTAAGCGGGCAAAACCTGCTTCGAGGGTTCGAATCCCTCCGACTCCGCCAAGTAGCTAGGAAATACGGGCCTTTGCGGCCCGTTTTCAATGTTCACCCATCAACCAAGTCATCAACGGGCTTGATACTTGGTGCGTCGCCATAAGACTAAACCGAACTTTGAACTCCGAATTCGCCGCAGAGCGAGCATTGGCGCGGTGTGGAGGTCATTGCGGGTCGCTTTGTGTTGCCATGTAAATGGGGGTTTTCCTAGTGGTAAGTGACGCTTGCTTTGCTACCATGTAGGCGTGTAC
>CAIKUF010000249.1 GCA_903830565.1 uncultured bacterium
CGAGTCGGTGCCGCCGACGAACGCCGCCGGGCAGCGCAAGGGGTGGCGGCGCAGCAGGCCGGCGACGTGATGCGGCAGCGTGTTGTAGATGCGGGTCTCGATCTCGCGCCGGAAGGCGAGCCGGTGGCCCGCGCCTTCGAGCTCGCCGGCGGGCTGCACGCCGCAGGCGATGTAGTCGCGCAGCACGCCGGGGGCCCAGCGCGCGAACGCCGTCTTGGCCGCGAAGTGCTCGTACGCGGCTTCGGCATCCGGCCAGTGCTGGCGCCGGCGCGCCGAAACGCGGCCGGGCGAGAAGCGCTCGACAAGGCCGGTCGCCTTGCCCAGGCGCATCGCTTGGGCCTTCACGCCGCCGATGATCGGCGCGTCGAGCAGCACCACGCCGCGCACCTGCTCGGGCCGGCGCGAAGCCGCGAGCACGCTCATGTAGCCGCCCAGCGAATGGCCGACCAGGTAGACCGGCGGCTTGGCGTCGTGCTCGATGCAGTCGATGAGCTGGTCGCGCAGGTGCGGCCAGTTGTTGGTGACCGGCCAGCGTTCGTCGTGGCCGAACTTCTCGACTGCGTGCACGCGGTAGCCGGCCGCGCGCCAGGCGTCAAACAGCGTGCGATACGTGCCGGCGGGAAAGCCGTTGGCGTGCGAGAAGACGATCGCCGGCAGGTGCCTCGACGCGCGCGCCTTGGGCGGCGACGACGGCTTAGACAATCTTCTCGCCCGGGTGCCCGATCTTGCGCATCGCCTCGTAGCGCTCCGAGCCGACGCACAGCGGGTGCTCGGCCTGCTGGCCGTTCCACTGCGGGTCGTCGATGCCCTCGAACACGTCGCGCAGGCGCTGACCCCAGCTCTCGTGGATCATCGCGAAATACGGGTTGCGGCTGTCGATGCAGACGATCTGCTCGCTCTGCAGCGCGTTCGCCTTGTAGACGACGAGGTCCAGCGGCAGGCCGACCGAGAGGTTGGACTTGAGCGTCGAGTCCATCGACACCAGCGCGCACTTGGCGGCTTCTTCCAGCGGCGTCGTCGGCGTCACCACGCGGTCGAGGATGGGCTTGCCGTACTTGCTCTCGCCGATCTGGAAGTAGGGCGTCTCGCGCGTCGCCTCGATGAAGTTGCCTGCCGAGTAGACGAGGAAGAGGCGCATCGCCTCGCCGGCGATCTGGCCGCCGAAGATCATCGACGCGTTGAAGTCCATCCCCGCGGCCTTGAGCGACGGGCCGTCTTCGGTGTAGACGCGGCGCACCGCGCTGCCGAGCACGCGCACGGCGTCGAACATGCTGGTCGCGTTCCAGATCGTGATCGGCGGCGCGTCGCCGTTGTCGAGCTTCTCGACCTGCAGGATCTCGCGCACCGACTGCGAGATCGACAGGTTGCCGGCCGAGAGCAGGACCATGAAGCGGTCGCCCGGGCGCTCGTAGATGATCATCTTGCGGAAGGTGCCGATCTGGTCCAGGCCCGCGTTGGTGCGCGAGTCGGAGAGGAAGACGAGGCCGGCATCGAGCCGGATTCCGACGCAGTAGGTCATGTTGGCTTTCCCTGCAATGCTTTGAGGCGATACAGCGCGGCTAGCGCTTCCCTGGGCGTCAGCGTATCAGGCTCGATGCGCGCCAGCGCTTCGTCGGCCGCCGAAGGCACCGGCTCGGGCGCCGCCGCGGCCGGCGCGAAGAGGTCGACTTGGGCGTTGCCCGCCTTCTGCTGCGCCTCCAGCGCTTCGAGCGCGCCGCGCGCCTGGCGGATCAATCCGGCCGGCATGCCTGCCAGGCGCGCCACCTGCACGCCGTAGCTGCGGCTCGCCGGCCCGGGCTCGATCTCGTGCAGGAAGACGATGCCGCCGCTGGCCGCATTCTCGGTCGCCGAGACATGCACGTTCAGCGCCCGCTCGTGCGCGCGCGGGAACGCGGTGAGTTCGAAGTAGTGCGTCGCGAAGAGCGTGAACGAGCGGTTGCGGTCGTGCAGATGGCTCGCGATCGCGCCCGCCAGCGCCAGGCCGTCGAAGGTCGAGGTGCCGCGCCCGATCTCGTCCATCAGCACCAGCGACCGTTCGGTCGCGCCATGCACGATCGCGGCCGCCTCGGTCATCTCGACCATGAACGTGGATTGGGCGTTAGCGAGGTCGTCTGCGGCACCGATGCGGGTGTGGATCGCGTCCAGCGGCCCGAGCCGGCACGCGCCTGCGGGGACGTAGGAGCCGATCGAGCCGAGCAGCGCGATCAGCGCCACCTGGCGCATGAAGGTCGACTTGCCGCCCATGTTGGGCCCGGTGATGACGAGCATGCGCCGCGTGGCATCCAGCCGGCAATCGTTGGCAATGAAGGCGCCGCCGCCGGTTTCGCGCAGGCGCGCCTCGACGACCGGGTGGCGCCCGGCGCCGATCTCGATGCACGGCATGGCGACGAACTCGGGCCGGCACCAATCCAGCGTCGCCGCGCGTTCGGCCAGCGCTGCCAGTGCGTCCAGCGCGGCCAGCGCGCGCGCCAGCGTGGAGAGCTCGGCGATGTGGGCTTGCAGCGCATCGAGCACGCGCTCGTAGAGCATCTTCTCGCGCGCCAGCGAACGCTCCTGCGCCGAGAGCGCCTTGTCCTCGAAGGCCTTCAGCTCGGGCGTGATGTAGCGCTCGGCGTTCTTCAGCGTCTGCCGGCGCTGGTAGTCGGCCGGCACCTTGCCCGCCTGGCTTTGCGTGACCTCGATGTAGAAGCCGTGCACCTTGTTGAACTGCACGCGCAGGTTGGCGATGCCGGTGCGCGCGCGCTCGCGGGCTTCGAGGTCGAGCAGGAAGGCGTCGCAGTTCTGGCTGATCGCGCGCAGCTCGTCCAGATCGGCGTCGAAGCCGGTGGCGAACACGCCGCCGTCGCGCAGCAGCACGGCGGGCTCGTCGGCGATCGCGCGCTGCAGCAGTTCGACGATCTCGGGCGCCGGCGCCAGCGCGGCGCACAGTTCGTCCAGCAGCGCGCTGCCGGGCTGCGGCACGCGCGCTCGCAATGCAGGCAGGCCGAGCAGCGTCTCGCGCAGGCCGGCGAGTTCGCGCGGGCGCACCTGGCGCAGCGCGACGCGGGCGGTGATGCGCTCGACGTCGCTCACGCCGCGCAGCGCGTCGCGCAGCGGCTCGAAGCCGCAGGCGAGCAGGGCGGCTATGGCGTCATGGCGCTGGCGGGCGACGCTGCGCTCGCGCAGCGGCCGCGTCAGCCATTGGCGCAGCGCCCGGCTGCCCATGCCAGTGCGGCAGGTGTCGAGCAGCGAGAGCAGCGTCGGCGCGTCTTCGCCGCGCAGCGTCTGCGTGAGTTCGAGGTTGCGCTGCGTCGTCGGTGGCAGCTCGATGAGTTCGTTCGCGCGTTCGACCTGCAGCGCCCGCACATGCGCCAGCGCCTGGCCCTGAGTGTGCTCGGCGTAGCTCAGCAGCGCGGCGGCGGCGGCCTGCGCGGCCTTCAACTCCTGCGCGTTGAAGCCAGCCAGGCTGGCCACGCCGAGCTGCGCGCACAGCTTGCGCTCGCCGAGCGCAGCATCGAACTGCCACGCCGGGCGGTGGGTGATGGATGTCCTGGCCTGCGCCAGCGCGGCGGGCACGCGGTCGCGGTCGACCAGCGTCTCGGCGGGCGCGAGCCGCGCCAGCCAGCCCGGCAGCTCGCGTTCGCTGCATTCGCTCATGCCCAGTTGCCCGCTCGCCAAGCCCAGCCAAGCGAGGCCCCAGGTGGCGCCCTGCGGGCTGAGGGCGAGCAGCAGCGAGTGGGCCTTGTCGGCGAGCAGCGCGCTGTCGGTCAGCGTGCCCGGTGTGACGACGCGAACGACCTTGCGCTCGACCGGGCCCTTGGCCGTCGCGACGTCGCCGACCTGCTCGCAGATCGCCACCGCCTCGCCGAGCTTGATCAAACGCGCGAGGTAGGTCTCGAGCGCGTGCACCGGCACGCCGGCCATCGCTACGGGCAAGCCGCCCGACTGGCCGCGGCTGGTCAGCGTGATGTCGAGGAGCTGGTTGGCGCGCCGCGCGTCGTCGAAGAACAACTCGTAGAAGTCGCCCATCCGATAGAAGACGAGCGTGTCGGGATGTTCGGCCTTGATGCGCAGGTACTGCTGCATCACCGGCGTGTGCGCGGCAAGTTCGGCAGGCGCACGCGGTGCGCTGCCTTGATCTGCCCTTTCAATCGACAAGTGGGGCCTGTTCTCGAAATTTGTTAGGTACTCGCCGCAAGCGACGTGTTGGCTCAGCCGAGGGCTTTGCGAACCTCTTCCTCGATTTCGGCATTCGAGATGCGAGACAACGCGAAGTGCAGGATCACCGCCGCCGTCTGCGTGACCGATGGTTTGTGGGGCAAGGTCGACGCGCTCTGCGCGATCCTTTCAATCTTGTCCCAATCGGCCTCGATTCGCGGAATCTTGACCTGCGCGCTCGCCCCTTCGATGCTCGGGCGGCCGCCGCTGGAGGCAAGCATGCGCTTCATCGCTTCGCGAAGACTGAACAGATCGAGCCCCTTCGTCGATGCGACGGCCTTCGCATTGAACGCGCGGCGAACGACCTGCGGGTCGAGCTGCGGCGCCTTCTTCGATGTGTCGACGATGCGCGCCACTTGCTTGCCGGTCGCGATGAACTTGATGGTCGGCTCCATGCCGCACTCCTCAGAAATCGATCAGGAACATGGTTTGATTGAACTCGATCGCCATCTGTCCTTGGTTCGTCGCCCGAGCAATCTCGTTCACGAGGGCAACGACTTCGGAGATGCGCTCCGCAAAACTCTCGGGCTTGATGAACGTGTAGACGATGACTGGCTCTTCGATCACCAACGCCTGCGTGTCCGGATTCAACCAAGCGCCTCTCAGAGGCGGCATCGCGGTGGCGCCGCCGCAAATCTCGGACAGCAAGCGAAGGCAACGGGCTATCCATGCGGCCTGGTCTACGTCGTTGCCGTCTCGGTCCTTGTTCGGCACATAAATCGCGAAGCGGTCGGCCAAAGCCTGCGTCGCGCCAAAGGCATCGGCGATGTCAAGCTCAACGTCCATGCCTTGAGGATAATTCTTTTGGGACCAAAAGTCAAGGTGCAACCAGGCTTGCAAACAGCGTTCGGGCTCGCCCGCGAGAGATCAAGCCAGATCGGTCTTGGGGAGTCGCACCGAGGCGCGCGGCGGCGCCGCGGCAACGGCGCGCTCGAGCGCCGCTTCAGGAGTCTCGGGCGTCTCCGGTGCGTCGGCGTGCGAATGCCCGTGCGGCGCCTCGATGACACGCGTATACGGCGTTAGGCGGCCCACCAGTTGGGCGTAGATCTTCGGGTTGCCGGCGACGACTTCGCGCTGGTAGAGGTAGTCGGCCTCGCCGGTGAAGTTGCCGACCAGGCCGCCGGCCTCGGTAATCAGGAGCGATCCGGCGGCAATGTCCCACGGCGACAGCCCCGTCTCGAAGAAGCCGTCGTAATAGCCGGCGGCGACGTAGCACAAGTCCAGCGCCGCCGCGCCCGGGCGGCGCAGGCCGGCGCAGTGTTGCATCACGTCCTCGAACATCTGCATGTAGCGCTTGAAGTTGTCGCCCTTGCGGAACGGAAAGCCGGTGCCGATCAATGAATCGGCGAGCTTGAGGCGCTTGGAAACGCGCAGCCGCTTGTCGTTGCGGAACGCGCCGCGGCCCTTGGACGCGTAGAAGAGGTCGTTGCGCGTCGGGTCGTAGACGACGGCCTGTTGCACCTGGCCGCGGTGCGCGAGCGCGATCGACACCGCATACACGGGCAGGCCGTGGATGAAGTTCGTCGTGCCGTCCAGCGGGTCGATGATCCACAGGTACTCGCTGTCCTTTGCCCCGCGCGCGCGGCCCGACTCCTCGGCCAGGATGCCGTGGCCGGGGTAGGCGGCGAGCAGCGTCTCGATGATGACGTTCTCGGCCGCCTGGTCGACCTCGGTCACGAAATCGTTCGGCGCCTTGGTGTTGACCTTGAGCAGATCGAGGTCCATCGAAGCCCGGTTGATCAGCGCGCCGGCCGCGCGTGCGGCCTTGACGGCAACGTTGAGCATCGGGTGCAGTGCTTGCGACATGGAGGGCCTGTCTGATTCGAATGAGGGGTGGACCGGCGAGAAGAAAGAGCTTCGGCGCAGCGCGATCGCGTGGGCGGTCGCCATGGCCGTGGCGGCGCAGACGGGCTGCTGCCGATAATCGCGATTTTACGCGCCCACCCATGCCTATCGAACCCACGCGCGACCCGACCCGCTTCGTCCTCATCGGCACCAGCCACGCCGGCAACGTGGGCGCGGCGGCGCGGGCGATGAAGGTGATGGGCTTTGCCGACCTCGTTCTCGTCGCGCCGCGCTTTGCCGATGTGGCCACGCGCGACGAGGCATTGGCGATGGCCAGCGGCGCGACCGACATCCTTGAACGCGCCCGTGTTGTGGCGACGCTGGCCGAGGCGCTGGACGGCATCGCCCACGCCTGTGCGACGGCGATGACGCCGCGCGACTTCGGCCCGCCGACGCACGCGCCGCGCGAGCTGTTCGCGGGCCTCGCCGAGCGCGGCCAGCGCGTTGCCTTCGTGTTCGGCTCCGAGCGCTTCGGGATGAGCAACGACGACGTCTACCGCTGCCACACCTGCATCAGCATCCCGACCGACCCCGCCTACGGGTCGCTCAACCTCGCGCAGGCGGTGCAACTGATCGCCTACGAATGGCGGCAGGCGCTGGGCGGCTTCGTGGTGCCGGCGCGCACCGCCGCGCCCAGGCTGGCGAGCGCGGGCGAGGTGCAGGGCGTGCTGGGCCACTGGCAGCGCGCGCTTGTCGAGATCGGCTTTCTCGACCCCGCGGCGCCGAAGAAGCTGCTGCCGCGGCTGAACCAGCTCGTCAACCGGGCCGAGCTCAGCGACGAAGAGGTCAACATCCTGCGCGGCATTGCGCGGGCCATTCTGGAGCGGGGCAAGCCGCGCGGATGAGCTTGGACCCCACCGGGCGCAGCGAGTTACCGTCTTGGGGCCACTGCGAGGACGCAGCGAGGGCACGACGGCTACACTGCCCCGAAGTTCATCCCCCGCCTGCCCCATGTTCGAACGCCTTCGCGAAGACATCGCCTGCATCCTCGAGCGCGACCCCGCGGCTCGTAGCGGTTGGGAGGTCCTGACCTGCTACCCCGGCCTGCACGCGCTCGCGTGGCATCGCCCGGCGCGCTGGTGCTGGACGCATGGTCTGCGCTGGCTGGCGCGCTTCATCTCCAACTTCGCGCGCTTCCTGACCGGCATCGAGATCCACCCGGGGGCGACCATCGGCCGGCGCGTGTTCATCGACCACGGCATGGGCGTGGTCGTCGGCGAGACGGCCGAGATCGGCGACGACTGCACGATCTACCAGGGCGTGACGCTGGGCGGCACCGCACTCACGCGCGGCGCCAAGCGCCACCCGACGCTGGGCCGCGGCGTGATCGTCGGCGCCAATTCGCAGGTACTGGGCGGCTTCACGGTCGGCGACGGCGCGCGCATCGGCTCGAACGCGGTCGTCTTGCGCGCCGTGCCTGCCGGCGCAACGGCCGTGGGCAACCCGGCGCGCGTGCTGCACGCCGAGCTCGACGCCGCGCGCGAGGTGGCGGCGGCGAAGATGGGCTTCTCGGCCTACGGCATCACGCAGGGCGACGACCCGGTCGCGCAGGCGATGAAGGGCCTGATCGACAACGCCTCGGGCCAGGAGCACCAGATCGCGCTGCTCTGGCAGGCGATCGAGAAGCTCTCCGCCGGCTCGCGCGAATTGCCCGCCGAGACCTGCGTTCCGCAGGACGCGCACACGACCGAGTCGTTCGACGCGGAGAGGCTGAGCCAGCTCGTGAAGTGAAGGCTAACGCCAGAAGTGGTTGTAGCCGCGCTGGCGCCGGGCCAAGCCGAACGGGCACTTGAGCGCATACTCCGGCGGCAACATCACGCTGTGCGCCGTCGCACCGCGCTAGGTGCCATGCCGTGCTGGCGCCAAAAGGCCCGCGTGAAGGCTGCCGGGTTGGAGTACCCGAGCATCTCGGCGATCTGGCGCGCCGGTAGCGTCGATTGCAGCAGGTACTTCAATGCGATGTCGGCGCGAACGCGGTCGCGCATCCGGTGGAAGGTGGTGCCGATGCTCGCCAGTCGGCGCTGCATTGTGCGCGGCGACTGCCCGGTCAGCCTGGCCACCTGCTCGCGACTGCAATCGGCAAAGGGCATCAATCCGCGCATCGCCAACTCGATCTCCGCGGCCGCGGCCTGCGCGCGATTCACACGGGATGCCAGCGAGCTCATCTGGATCACATGCTCGGCATGCGAATGCCCGTCGATCGGCGTTTGCAGGCAGATGCGATCGAGCCACACCGCATTGCGCTCCTGCGCGAAGCTCAGGTTGCGGCCGAAGCAGCGGTGGTGGCTGGCCAGCCGAAGCGGCGCGGCGTGCGCGAACTGCATCGCCAGCGGCATCCACGTCGCACCGCAGTGGCGGCGCAATTCCTGGCACAGCAGCGCAAAGCCGATCTCGATGGTCTGGCGGTCACGCTTGGACAGGTCGGCGCGGATTGCATAGGTCACGATGGCGGCACCGTCCGCAAGGCGCTGCAAGCCGATGATGGCGCCGTTGGTGTGCACGACGAAGAAGTGCGACAACACCTGCAATGCGTCGAGCACGGTGCCGGCACTGCGCATTGCCGACCAGACCGGGCCAAGGATCGACAGATCCTGGCGAGCGGCCAACTGCAGTCCGAAGTCCTCGCGGCCGCAGCGCTCGGCGGCGGCCTCGAAGAAGGCGACCACGGCTGCACCCGGAACCGGCAGGTCGGGATGGTCCAGCGCTGCGGCGTCCAGGCCGCATTCGCCCGCCAGACCAACGCCATCAACCTCCAGTTCCTGCAGCAGCACAGCGGCGCCACGCAGTGCCGCACTTCGAACATAGGCGGGTTGCTCGCCGTTCATCGGATCTATCGCTGCCCTCGTGCGCCGGAATGTGGCACGAAATGGCAAGCGTAGCGCAGGCCGATTCCGTACGATCGGCAGCCTCTCAACTTCGAGCCGAGACTGAACCATGAACCATCCCATGCTGAGACTGTTCGCCGCAGCTGCGGCAAGCGTTGCGTTGCTGGCCGCCTGCGGCAAACAGGAGACTGAAGACGCCGCCAAGAAGGCCGAGCAGGTCGCGACCGACGCCAAGGCCAAGACCGAAGCCGACGCGAAGGCCGCCGCGGCAGCGGTCAAGGATGCGGCCAAGGAGGCCGAAGCCTTCGCACTGGCCACGGAGGCTTACGTCTACGGCTATCCGCTGGTGACGATGGAAATGACGCGCCGCGTCATGACCAATGTCGAGAAGCCCGAGGGTACGCGCGCGCCGATGGGCCAGTTCGTGCGCATGCGCGAATACCCGACGGCGCAGTACCGCGACGTCACGGCGCCCAATGCCGACACGCTCTACACCACCGCGTGGTTCGATGTGTCGAAGGAGCCCTGGATCGTCAGCGTGCCCGACATGAAAGGCCGCTACTTCCTGCTGCCCATGTTGGACGGCTGGACCGACGTGTTCCAGGTGCCAGGCAAGCGGACCACCGGCACCAAGGCGCAGACTCTTGCGATCACCGGCCCAGGCTGGCGCGGCGAGTTGCCCAAGGGCGTGACCGAATACAAGTCGCCGACCGGCATGGTCTGGCTGCTCGGGCGCATCTACAGCACCGGGACACCGCAGGACTACAACGAGGTGCACGCGCTGCAGGACAAGATCAGCGCAGTGCCGCTGTCATCTTGGGGCAAGCCTTACGCCCCGGAGCCCGGCAAGGTGGATGCTTCGATCGACATGAAGACTGCTGTGCGCGAGCAGGTCAACGCACTCGACGCCGCGGCCTACTTCAAGCTGGTGGCCGAGCTGATGAAGACCAACCCGCCAAACGCCGACGACGCGCCGATGGTCGCCAAGCTGGCCAAGATCGGCATCGTGCCCGGGCAGGACTTCGATGCGAGCAAGCTCGAGCCTGCGGTGTCCAAGGGTCTGGCGCGGGCGCCGAAACCGGCTCAGGAGCAGATCATGGCGTGGCTGAAGGAAGGCATCGCCGCCGGTGACTTCAAGCTTGAGAACGGCTGGGCCTTCTCGACCAAGGTGGGCACTTGTGGCACGCACTACTTGCAGCGTGCGCTGATCACCGCCATTGGCCTGGGCGCCAACCGCCCGCAGGACGCGGTCTACCCGACCTCCACCGGTCCTGACCTCGTGAAGAAGTACGACGGCAGCAAGAAGTATGTGATGCGCTTCGAGAAGGGCCAACTGCCGCCGGTGGATGGCTTCTGGTCGCTGACCATGTACGACAAGGACTACTTCTTCGTCGACAACCCGCTGAACCGCTACACGCTCAGCCAGCGCAACAAGCTCAAGGCCAACCCCGACGGCTCGGTGGACCTGTACATCCAGGCCGAGTCGCCGGGCAAGGACAAGGAGTCGAACTGGCTGCCGGCGCCGAAGGATGAGTTCATCCTGATGATGCGGCTGTACTGGCCGAAGGAGAAGCCGCCTTCGATCCTGGACGGCAGTTGGAAGATTCCGCAGGTGAAGGAGGCTTCCTGATCGGCGCCGATTCACACGGCACCGCGGGCGGCATGGTGTCCAATACGGGCCATTGCCATCGTCGTCGGGGGTGCCGCGGTGAAAGTCAGGAACATCGTGTTCGGGGCCCTCGCGGCCCTGGTGGTGGCCGCCGCGGCCGGCTGGTATAGCCTCGACAAGGAAACGCGCGGGCTGCTCGCGACCATCCCGACCAACCGCGACCTGCTGTTCTGGAGCGTGCCGCAGCGCGATGCGGCCTTCCGCGCGATGGACCGCCTGTCGGTGCTGGCCAAGTGGCGTGTCGTGCCGGCGGGCGGCACGCCGCTGCCGCTGCCCCCGGGGCCGCCGCTCAAGCTCGGGCTCGACGTCGACGCCTACCTGGCCAGCCAGCGCGTGGCCGGCCTCGTGGTCGTGCAGGACGGCAAGGTGCGCCTGGAGCGTTACGGCCTGGGCTTCGACGCCGCCGGGCGCTGGACGAGCTTCTCGGTGGCGAAGTCGATCACCGCCGTCCTCGTGGGCGCGGCCATCCGCGACGGCTACATCCGCAGCATGGACGACAAGGTCAGCGACTACATCCCGGACATGAAAGGCTCGGCCTACGACGACGTCAGCATCCGCCAGTTGCTGACCATGACCTCGGGCGTGCGCTGGAACGAGAACTATGCCGACCCGAACTCCG
>CAIKUF010000250.1 GCA_903830565.1 uncultured bacterium
AACATGGGCGACGCGATCCAGTACCTCGAAGACAACATGGGCGTCGAAGTCGTGTTCTACGACGGCAAGGCGATCTCGGTCGAGCTGCCGACCACCGTCGTGCGCGAAGTCACGACCGAACCCGCCGTCAAGGGCGACACCTCGGGCAAGGTGATGAAGCCGGCGACGATCGCGACCGGCTTCGAGATCGCCGTGCCGCTGTTCGTCGAGAGCGGCGACAAGGTCGAGATCGACACCCGCACGCACGAGTACCGCAAGCGCGTGTAAGGCCCCGGGGCGCACCGCGCCGGAACCATCGCGATGAAGACGGCGCCGGTCGTACCGGCCACCCTCGCCTTCGACGCCGACGGCGTCGCGTTTTCCGACCTCTACGGTGACCGCTACCACCCGCGCGCGGGCGCGCTCGCGCAGGCTGCGCATGTCTTCCTGCAAGGCAACGGCTTGCCCGAGCGCTGGCGCGGGCGCGAGCGCTTCGTCGTCCTGGAGACGGGCTTCGGCCTCGGCAACAACTTCCTCGCCACCTGGGACGCCTGGCGCCACGACGCGCGGCGCTGCGAGCGCCTCCACTTCATCTCGTTCGAGAAGCACCCGCTCACGCGAGCCGACTTGGCCCGTGCCCATGCCGACACGCGCTTGCCCGAACGGGCGGCGGCGCTGGTCGACGCCTGGCCCCCGCTCACATCCAATCTGCACAGCCTGAGCTTCGACGACGGCCACGTGCAATTGCTGCTCGCGCTGGGCGACGTGGCCGACTGGCTGCCCGAAATCATCGCTTCCGTCGACGCCTTCTACCTCGACGGCTTCGCGCCCGACCGCAACCCGGCGATGTGGCAGCCGCGCGTGTTCAAGGCGCTGGCGCGCCTCGCCGAGCCCGACGCCACGGTGGCCACGTGGAGCGTCGCTCGCGCGGTGCAAGCCGGCCTGACGGCGGCCGGCTTCGACGTTCGCAGTGCGCCCGGCATCGGCGGCAAACGCGAGATCACGCTGGCCCGCTTCGCGCCGCGCTTCACGCCGCGCCGCGCTCCGGCCGGACTGGCGAGGCCATTGTCTTCAGAGCGGCATGCCGTCGTCGTCGGCGCGGGTCTTGCCGGCTGTGCCGCGGCTTGGGCGCTCGCGAGCCAGGGCTGGCATGCGACGTTGTTCGATCGCCTGCCAGCCATCGCCTCGGCCGCGTCGGGCAATCGGGGCGGCATCTTCCACGGCATCGTCAACGCACAGGACGGAATGCACGCGCGCTTCAATCGCGCCGCGGCATTGCAGGCCGAGCAGGCCGCCCGCATCGCCATCGAATGCTACGGCGCCGCCGGTCAGGTGCAGGGCTTGCTGCGGCTCGAACTCACGAGCACCTTTGAGGCGATGCAGGCCCAGCTCGACGCACTCGGCCTTCCGCGGGAGTACGTGCAGGCGCTTGCGAGTTCCGACGCGAGCCACCTGAGCGGCCTGCCGCTGAGCACGCCGGCCTGGATGTTCCCCGGGGGCGGCTGGATTCGACCGGCCGACCTCGCCGCGGCCTTCCTGCGACGTGCTGGCGGTGGCGTCGACTTTCGCGGCGGAGTCGACATCGCAGCGCTGCAGCGCCACGGCGAGCGCTGGCAACTGCTCGACGCCGCTGGTGGCGTGCTCGGCGAGGCCGCGGTCGTCGTGCTCGCCAACGCTCTCGACGCAATCCGGATGTTAGGCGAAGACGGCTGGCCGGTGCATCTGGTTCGCGGCCAGACGAGCGAATTGCCGGTGGCGACGCCTGGGCTGCGGCTGCCGCTTCTGCCCGTCACCGGCGACGGCTACGTGCTTCCCGCCCTGCCCGGCGCGATGGCGCTTTTCGGCGCGACCTCGCAGCGCGGCGACCTCGCCCCCGGTCTGCGGGACGACGACCACCGGGACAACCTGGATCGCCTGGCGCGCCTGACCGGCAGTGCGCCTTGCATCGACACCGCGATGGCGGAAGGCCGCGTCGGCTGGCGCTGCGTTGCCGACGATCGATTGCCGCTCATTGGGTCCGTTCCGGATCGGCAGGCTGCGTTGCAACCGGGGCAGCGCCTGGATCAGCCTCGATTCGTTCCGCGCATGCCCGGCCTGTTCGTGCTCGCCGCGCTCGCATCACGCGGCATCACGTGGGCTGCGCTGGGCGCGCAGAGCCTGGCCGCGCTGGTCAGCGGCGCGCCCTGCCCGCTCGAGGCCAGTCTGCTCGACGCCGTGGACGCAGGGCGCTTCGTCTCGCGCGAATCGCGTCGCGCAACCAGCCTCGTCGAACCCGACAGGCCCTAGACCGGCGTTTCGTTGCCCGCAGGCGTGTCGTTCACCGGCGCCGATTCGCCGCCCGCCTCATCCGAGGGCGCGTCCTCGGGCTTGTGCGTGCCCGCCTTGCGCTGTGCCAGCTTCTCTTCCTTCTTCTGCTTCTTGAGCCTCTCGCGCTGGCGCTTCTCGAACGAGTAGTTGGGTTTTGCCATGGGCCTGGAGTCCTCGGTTGTCGTAGGGAGACGATAGCCGCAAGGTTACGCTGTTTTCAGCCGTCTCCGAGCGAAGCGCAGTCAGAACGTGATCGTGCGGACACCGCCGGGCGTGCCCAGCAGGCACACCGAGGCCCGGTTGCGCGCGAACACACCGGTCGTCACCACGCCGGGCCACTGGCTGATCTCACGCTCCACGGCCGCCGGGTCGCTGATCGTCAGCCCGTGCACGTCGAGGATCAGGCATCCGTTGTCGGTCACGAAGCCTTCACGCAATACCGCCTCGCCACCCATCGAACGCAGTCGGCGCGTCACGAGCGCGCGCGCAATCGGTATCACCTCCACCGGCAGCGCAAACCTCCCCAAGGTCTGTACGAGCTTGGACTCGTCGGCGATACAGACGAAGCGCTCGGCCAAGTCGGCAACGATCTTCTCGCGCGTCAACGCGCCGCCGCCGCCCTTGATCATGCAACCCTGGTGGTCGATCTCGTCCGCACCGTCGATGTAGACGGCCAGCGAGCTCACGTCGTTGGCGTCGAGCACGCGGATGCCGAGCCCGCGCAAGCGTTCGGCGGTGCGTTCGGAACTCGCCACCGCGCCGGCGACGCCAGGCTTCATGCGGCCCAGCGCATCGATGAAGTAGTTCGCCGTTGAGCCGGTACCGACGCCGATCACGCTGCCGGGTTGCACGTAGGCCGTTGCCGCCTGCCCCACCAATGCCTTGAGTTCGTCCTGCGTCATGTCAGCCCCGTCGTCGTCGATGCGATTATCGGCGGGCGCCCGGCATCGTCTGCCGCTGCATTGCGTTTGCGACAATCCACTGCCCTCAACCAGGCCCACTCATGTCCCTCGTTCCCTACGCCGCTGCACGCGCGCTTCTGTTCAATCTCGACCCCGAACTCGCACACGAGTTGACGATTGCCTCGATCTCCCGCCTGCAGGCCACGCCCGCGCGCTGCGCGTGGAGCCAGACGCGGGTCGACGACCCGGTGACGCTGGCCGGCCTGACCTTCCCCAACCGCGTCGGGCTCGCCGCCGGGTTGGACAAGAACGGCGAGTGCGTCGACGGCTTCGGCGCGATGGGCTTCGGCTCAGTCGAGGTCGGCACCGTGACGCCCAAGGCGCAGCCCGGCAACCCCAAGCCGCGCCTGTTCCGCCTGCCGCCCGCGAGCGCGCTGATCAACCGCATGGGCTTCAACAATGAAGGACTCGACGCGTTCGTTGCCAACGTGAAGCGGTCGCGTCGCTTTCGCGAAGGCGGCGGCATCCTCGGTCTGAACATCGGCAAGAACGCGGCCACGCCCATCGAGCGCGCGACGGACGACTACCTGGCCTGCCTCGACGCGGTGTACCCGCACGCCGACTACGTCGCGATCAACATCTCGAGCCCGAACACGAAGAACCTGCGCGCCCTGCAGGGCGACGAGGCGCTCGATGCGCTGCTCTCGGCCTTGCAGTCGCGCCGGCTCGAACTCGCCGCAGCGCAGGGCCGCGCGGTGCCGCTGTTCGTCAAGATCGCGCCCGATCTCGACGAAGCGCAGGTCGGGCTGATCGCGCAGGCGCTCGCGCGCAACCGCATCGACGGCGTGATCGCGACCAACACCACCATTGCGCGCGACGCCGTCAAGGGCCTCGCGCACGCGAATGAAGCCGGAGGCCTGAGCGGAGCGCCGGTGTTCGCGTCCAGCAACCGCGTGATCTCGCAGCTGCGGGCCGCGCTCGGCAAGCGCTACCCCATCATCGGCGTCGGCGGCGTCATGAGCGGCGCCGACGCGAAAGCCAAGATCGCCGCCGGGGCAGACATCGTGCAGATCTACACCGGCCTCATCTACCGCGGCCCGGCACTCGCGAATGAGGTCGCCCGCGCGCTCGCGCGGACGACATAACGCGAGGCTTCAGCCGAGCAGCTTGACGCCCGTCTTGGCCTGCAGTTCCTCACGCGTCACGCCCGGCGCGATCTCGACGACCTTCAGGCCGCCCAGCGTCACGTCCATCACCGCGAGGTCGGTGATGATGCGGTTGACGACGTCGACGCCGGTCAGCGGCAGCGTGCAGTGCGGCAGGATCTTGAGGTCGGTCGTGCCGTCCTTCTTCTTCGCCACGTGTTCCATCAGCACGATCACGCGCGGCACGCCGGCGACGAGGTCCATCGCGCCGCCCATGCCCTTGACCATCTTGCCAGGAATCATCCAGTTCGCGAGGTCGCCCTTCTCGCTCACCTGCATCGCGCCGAGGATGGAGAGGTTGATCTTGCCGCCGCGGATCATCGCGAAGCTCTCGTGCGAGCCGAAGATGCTCGATCCGGGGATCGTCGTCACCGTCTGCTTGCCGGCGTTGATGAGGTCGGCGTCGACCTCTTCCTCGGTCGGGAACGGGCCGATGCCGAGCATGCCGTTCTCGCTTTGCAGCCAGACCTCGATGTCTTTCGGCACAAAGTTCGCCACCAGCGTCGGTATGCCGATACCGAGGTTCACGTAGTAGCCGTCCTTCAGTTCGGTCGCCGCCTTGGCGGCCATCTGATCCTGCGTCCAAGCCATGGTCAGGCTCCCTTCTTCTCGGTGATCGTGCGCTTCTCGATGCGCTTCTCGGGGTGCTCGTTGAGCACGATGCGGTGCACGTAGATGCCGGGCAGGTGCACAGCGTCGGGATCGATGCTCCCGGTCTCGACGATCTCCTCGACCTCGGCCACCGTGATGCGCCCGGCCATCGCCGCCGCCGGGTTGAAGTTGCGCGCCGTGCGTCGGAAGACCAGGTTGCCGCTCTCGTCGGCCTTCCACGCCTTCACGAGCGAAACTTCGGGCATCAGCGCACGTTCCATCACGTAGGTGTAGCCATCGAAGTCGCGCAGTTCCTTGCCCTCGGCGACGATGGTGCCGACGCCAGTGCGCGTGTAGAACGCCGGGATGCCCGCGCCGCCGGCGCGCAGCCGCTCGGCCAGCGTGCCCTGCGGCGTGAACTCGAGCTCGAGCTCGTGGTTCAGGTACTGGCGCTCGAACTCCTTGTTCTCGCCGACGTAGCTCGAGATCATCTTCCTGATCTGCCGCGTCTCAAGCAGCATCCCCAGGCCGAAGCCATCGACGCCTGCGTTGTTCGAGATCACCGTCAAGTCCTTGACACCGCTGTCGCGCAGCGCGGCGATCAAGGCCTCGGGAATGCCGCACAGGCCGAAGCCGCCGACCGCCAGCAACTGGCCGTCCCTCACGATGCCCTGCAAGGCTGCTGCCGCACTCGGGTAGACCTTCTTCATGCGCACTCTCCTCGTATTCCGGTGTAAAGGTGAAGCGTACAACGTAATGGCTTACGTAGCCGTTACGTAGAATTGATTAAGAGACTGCCCCGAGGACATCGCGTGGGAAAGACGACTCCCCAGCAAACTGCGCTTGACTACCGCACCGCATTCGAGCTCGCGCCGGTGGGCCTCGTGCTCTCGCGCAACCGGCTCATGCTCGACTGCAACCGACAACTGCTCGAGATGTTCGGCGCCACGCGCGACGCACTCGTGGGCCGAAGCTTCGAGCTGCTCTACCCGACGCACGATGAATTCGAGCGTACCGGCGAGCGCATCGTCGTCAGCCTCAACGCCAGCGGTTGGTACGCCGACGAGCGCGTGATGCGACGCGTCGGCGCGACGGCCTCGAGCGCGGGCGGCGAGCTTTTCTGGTGCCGCGTCAGCGGGCGCGCGCTCGACCCGCAGCACCCGCACGCTGAAGGCATCTGGTGCTTCGAGGATCTGTCGTCCAGGCGCCAGTTGCGCGTCGAGCTCACGCCGCGCGAGCGCGAGATCGCCGCGCTCTTGATCGACGGGCTGACGAGCAAGCTGATCGGCCGACGCCTGGGCATCAGCCCGCGCACGGTTGACGTTTATCGGGCGCGGCTGATGCGCAAATACGCCGCGGCGACGACGCCGGAGCTCGTCAATCGGCTGCTGTCGGGCTGACTGCGCAGTGGCGTCAAAGTAGAAGCGCGCGTACCTTATCCGGCAGCGGCAGCGACTTCTTGGCCGGGAAGTCGACCCACACGGTCGTTGCGCCGCCGGTGGCGTAGAGCACGCCCGGCTCGTCGGTGCGCTCGAGCGTGATGAAGGTGTCGAAACTCGCCCGGCCCGGGTTGGCGACGTAGTGCCGGGCCAGGATGTCGCCCGGGTATTCGAGCTGGCGAATGAAGTTGCAGAACGCGTTGACGATCACAAAGCCGTCGCCATTCGGGTCCAGTGCGACGCCCAGCGACTGCATCCACTCGATGCGCACGATCTCGAGATAGCGGAAGTAGATCGTGTTGTTGACATGGCCCATCGCGTCCATGTCGCCCCAGCGGATGGGGATGACCATCTCGTAGGTCAGCTTCTTCTGTTCGGGAATGTCGATGCGCATCCGCGTCTCCGTGTCGATTCCGTCCGCTAGCGCGGGGCTATGCCGAGCTCGCCCGCCATGCGATCCACCAGCGCGCGAAGCTCGGCAAGCTCGGCGGCCATGCGCGTCTGCTCGGCCTTGAGCGCAGCGATCTCGCCGGCGGCAACGAAGTCTTCGGCTCCGACAGTTGAGGCCTGGGCAGTCATGTCCACCGGCCCGCACAGCAACTGCGCCCAGCGCGGCTCGCGTGCGCCCGGCGCCCGCGGCAACTTGACCACCAGCGCCGGCTCGCGCGCCGCCAGTTCGTCGAGGAAGCCCTCGACCGACGAGATATCGGCGAAGCGGTGCAGCCGCTCGGTGTTGGCGCGCAACTCGGCGGCCGTCTGCGGGCCGCGCAGCATCAGCAGCGTCAGCAGCGCGATCGACTGGTCGGGAACGCCGAGCACGCGCTTGGCGTTGTGCTCGTAGCGGCTGACGCGGCTGCCGCTGACTTCGACGACCAGGGAAAGCGCCTTGAGCGCGTCGACAGCCACCAGCACCTCGGCCTCGGTGGCGGCGATCACCGGGTCGCGCGCGGTCTTCTGGTTGCAGCCCATGACGAGTGCGTTGAGCGACAGCGGGTAGCTGTCGGCCACGGTGTGCTGCTTTTCCACCAGCACGCCGAGCACGCGCGCTTCGAGCGGCGACAGGGTCCTCAGCGTCATCGGCGGCGGCTCAGGCCTTCAGACCGCGAAACCGTCGTCGGCCTGGATCACCGCGCCGTTGATGAAGTGGCTCTCGTTGGCGCACAGCATCATCAGCGCGGTGTCGAGGTCCCGCGGCTGGCCGACGCGCCGCCGCGGCAGCGTGGCGATGAACTTCTGGCCCTGCTCCGTGCCCCACTGGTGGTGGTTGATCTCGGTGTCGATGTAGCCCGGGCAGAGCGCATTGACGTTGATGCCGTAGCGGCCCCACTCGAGCGCCATCGCACGCGTCATGTGCACGACCGCCGCCTTGCTCATGCAGTAGACGCCGATCTGCCCCAACACCCGCAGCCCGGCCATCGACGCGATGTTGACGATGCGCCCGCCGGTGAACGTGCCCGGCGCCGCGCCCTTGGAGCGCGCGATCATCCGCTTGCCCACCTCCTGCGCGACGAAAAAGGCGCCCTTGGTGTTGGTGTCCATGATGTGGTCGTAGTCCTGCGGCATCACATCGACCAATCTTTGTGTCGAGGCGACGCCCGAGTTGTTGATGAGGATGTCGATGCTCCCCATCTCGGTCTCGGCATGCGCGACCGCGGCCTTGATGCTCGCGTGGTCGGTCACGTCCAGGCGCACCACGTGCGCATCGCCGCCCGCAGACTCGATCTCCGCGCGCAGCGTCTTCAATCGTTCGATGCGCCGCCCTGCAAGAACCACCGCCGCGCCGGCGCCGGCCAGCGTCTTCGCGAACTGCAGGCCGAGGCCGCTCGACGCGCCGGTGACCAGCGCCACGCGGCCGGAGAGGTCGATGCTGTAACTCATGATGCGTGCTCCTCGGGTGATCGTGACCACGATATCACGCGCGCCGGCGGGGTCTTGCCGCACGAGGCAGCCCGTAAAATCTTCGGCTGACGCTGCACGAAGCACTCACAGGACGACCCATGACCCCCGCCGACATCATCGCCCAGTACGGTCCGCGCGAAGCCATGGAGTACGACGTCGCCATCGTCGGCGCCGGGCCGGCAGGGCTGGCCGCCGCGATCCGCATGAAGCAGCTCGCCGCGGTGCAGGGCAAGGAGATTTCGGTCGTCGTTCTCGAGAAGGGATCGGAGCCCGGCGCCCACATCCTTTCGGGCGCGGTCATGGACCAGCGCGCGCTGACCGAGTTGTTTCCGGACTGGACGGAACGCGGCGCGCCGCTGAACACGCCAGTGAGCGAAGACCGCTTCTACCTGCTCACCGAAACGCGCGGCATCCTCAACCCGCACTGGATGCTGCCGAACTGCTTCGACAACGCCGGCTACTACATCGTCAGCCTGGCCAAGGTCGTGCGCTGGCTCGCGGGCCAGGCCGAGGCGCTGGGCGTCGAGATCTTCCCCGGCTTCGCGGCCGCCGAGGTGCTTTACGACGAGCGTGGCGCGGTCAAGGGCGTCGCCACCGGCAACCTGGGTATCGGCAAAGACGGCGAGCCGGGCGCGAACTTCCAGCTCGGCATGGAGCTGCATGCCAAGTACACGCTGTTCGCCGAAGGCGCGCGCGGGCACCTGGGCAAACAGGTGATCGCCAGATTCGGCCTCGACGCCGGCCGCGACCCGCAGACCTGGGGCATCGGCATCAAGGAGGTGTGGGAACTCGACCCGTCCAAGCACGTGCCGGGCCTGGTCCTGCACAGCGCAGGCTGGCCGTTAGACAACGGCACCTACGGCGGCGGCTTCATGTACCACTTCGAGGACTGCCAGGTCTCGCTCGGGCTGGTGGTCGGCCTCGGTTACAGCAACCCCTACCTGGAGCCGTTCCAGGAGTTCCAGCGCTACAAGACGCACCCGACGATCCGCACCTTCCTCGAAGGCGGCAAGCGCCTCGCCTACGGCGCGCGGGCGATCAACGCGAGCGGCCTGCAAAGCCTGCCCAAGCTCGTCTTCCCGGGCGGCGCGCTGATCGGCTGCGACGCGGGCTTTCTCAATGCGCCGCGCATCAAAGGCTCGCACGCGGCGATCAAGACCGGCATGCTGGCGGCAGACGCGACCTTCGACGCCGTCGTCGCCGGCCGCCAACAGGACGAACTCGCCGAATACCCGGCTGCGTTCGAGCGAAGCTGGCTGTACGAGGAACTCCACCGGGCACGCAACTTCAAGCCCTACCTCGACAAGGGGCTGGTCGTCGGCGGCGTGCTGTTCGGCATCGACCAGCTTGTGCTTCGCGGCAAGGCCCCGTGGACCCTGCATCGCAGCCAGGCCGACTACGAAAAGCTCAGGCCCGCTGCCGAGTGCACACCCATCGCCTACCCCAAGCCCGACGGCACGATCACCTTCGACAAGCTGTCGTCGGTGTTCCTCTCCAACACCAACCACGAAGAAAATCAGCCCGCACACCTGACGCTCAAGGATGCCGGCGTTCCGGTGAGCGTGAACCTGGCCCGCTTCGCCGGCCCCGAGAGCCGCTACTGCCCGGCCGGCGTGTACGAATTCGTCAAGGCCGAGGATGGGAGCGGCGCCGACCGCCTGCAGATCAACGCGCAGAACTGCGTGCACTGCAAGACCTGCGACATCAAGGACCCGACGCAGAACATCGTCTGGGTCACGCCCGAGGGCGGCGGCGGGCCGAATTACGGGAGCATGTGAGAAGCCGGTCCGGGCGAAAGTGCATTGCATCCATCGCACGCTTTGTCCGGGGCGCGAGCAATCGGCGAATCGCAAACCTTTGTCGTAAGCCGCACGCCAGTTGCGTGATTAGTTGGCGCCCGAAGGCGAATCGGTCGACGCACGAAGCGCCTGGGCGATGGCCTGACCGATATACTGCCCGTGAATCTGCGAATGTTCCTTCGCGATGGGTGTTTGCATGCCAAAGATCGTCCATGCTGCGGTCGCCTGCCTCACAGTGCTGATTTGCAATGTGGCGGACGCCGTTCCTGTCACTTCCCTGCCCGGAAGCACGGCATACCGGTTTGCGTCTGTGCAATTCAGGGGTATCGGCACGCAGACCATTGCGCCCGGGATTACTTGGTCTACGGATGCCGTGGCCATTTACGGCTGGACGGGGCAGTACTACTTCGAGTGGAATGGATACTGGAACGCGCCCTTTGGCATGCCGTATATCGCAACGGCCAGCCCGACGGGCACGATGTCGATAACGTTCGACACTCCCGTGGAAGGTGTCGGCGCGTTCTTGAACTATGAACGAGGAGGCGATGGCGGTACCATCGGACCCGGAGTGCCCGCGGTCATCGCGGTGTACGACGCTTCGAATACTCTGCTTGAGTCTACCACGCTGTCGTTTTGGACCGGCGATCCCAATTCCAATGATTTGGGCGAGTTTCACGGGTTTCTCCACTCCAGCGCGGACATCGCGTCGATCAGGTTCACCGGCAGCTTTATCGCCGCGACCAACCTGCAAGTGGTGGCCGTCCCTGAGCCCGGTTCCTACGCTCTGATGCTCGGCGGACTGGCCGCACTCGGATTCGCCGTCAAGCGTCGCCTGAAATCCTGAGCGTTCGGCGTCGCGGCCTTCCTCAGCGCCAAGCCGGCGCCCGTTTGTCGATGAACGCCTGCACGCCTTCGAGCGCGCTGTCGTCCATCATGTTGCAGGCCATGGTCTTGCCCGCGTCGGCGTAGGCGGCGGCGATGCCGGTCTCGAGCTGGCGGTAGAACAGCGCCTTGCCCGTCGCGACCGCGACGCGCGGCTTGGCGACGATGCTGGCCACCAGGCGCTCGACCTCTGCATCCAGCGCATCCGCATCTGCGACACGGTTGACGAGGCCCTTTTCCAGTGCCTGCACGGCGGTGATGAATTCGCCGGTGACGAGCATCTCGAACGCCGCCTTGCGCGACAGGTTGCGCGACAGCGCAACGCCCGGCGTCGAGCAGAACAGGCCCAGGTTCACGCCGCTGACGGCAAAGCGCGCGTCGCGGCTGGCAACGGCCAGGTCGCACATCGCGACCAACTGGCAGCCGGCGGCGGTGGCGATGCCCTGCACACGCGCGATCACCGGCACCGGTAGGCGCTGCACGGCCAGCATCACCTGCGTGCAACGCTCGAACAGCGTCTCGTAGTAGGCGAACGAGGGCGCGGCGCGCATCTCCTTCAGATCGTGCCCGGCGCAGAAAGCCTTGCCGGCCGCCGCGATGACGACCACCCGCGCGCCGTCGTCGCGCGCCAGCGCAGCGAGTTCCGCCTGCAGCGCGGTGAGCATGCCCTCCGACAAGGCGTTGAACGACGCCGGCCGGTTCAGGGTAAATGTGACGACGCCGCGCGCGTCGCGCTGGGTCAAGACGTAGGGATCATCGGACATCGCGCTCTCCTCACTCGATCGCGCTCGCCGACTTGGCGAGACCGCGCAGCATGAACTTCTGGATCTTGCCGGTCGAGGTCTTCGGGATCGGCTCGAAGCGCACTTCGCGCGGCACCTTGTAGCCGGCGAGCAGCGCCCGGCAATGCGCCACCAGCTCGGCCGCGGTGACGCTCGCGCCGGGCTTGAGTTCGACGAAGGCGAGCGGGGTCTCGCCCCACTTTGCGTCGGGCTTGGCGACCACGGCGCAGGCCATCACCGCAGGGTGGCGATACAGCGCGTCCTCGACCTCGATCGAGCTGATGTTCTCGCCGCCGGAGATGATGATGTCCTTGCTGCGATCCTTGATCTTCACGTAGCGGTCGGGGTCGGTCACGGCGAGGTCGCCGGTGTGGAACCAGCCGCCTTCGAACGCAGCGGCGGTCGCGGACGGGTTCTTCAGGTAACCCTTCATCACGATGTTGCCGCGGAACATGATCTCGCCCATGGTCTGGCCGTCGGCCGGCAGGTAGGCAAGGGTCTCCGGGTCGCGCACCGCCATGCCTTCCTGCAGCAGGTAGCGCACACCCTGGCGGCTGTTGAGCCGCGCCTGCTCGGAAAGGCTCTCGTGGGCCCAGCCATCGCGCTTCACGGCCACCGACGCCGGGCCGTAGACCTCGGTCAGGCCGTAGACGTGCGTGATGTCGAAACCCATCGCGGCCATGCCCTCGATCATCGCCGCCGGTGGCGACGCCCCGGCGACCATGCCGCGCACTTTTTGCGTTATACCGGCGCGCTGCTCGGGCGGAGCGGCGAGCAGCAGGTTGTGCACGATGGGCGCAGCGCAGTAGTGGTCGACACCATGGTCTCGCATCGCGTCGAGAATGGCCTTGGCGACCACGCCGCGCAGACACACGTGCGTGCCGCCCAGCATCGCGATCGTCCACGGGAAGCACCAGCCGTTGCAGTGGAACATCGGCAGCGTCCACAGGTACTTCGGGAAGTGCGGCATCGTCCACGTCGCCGCATTGCATACCGCGTTGAGGTAGGCGCCGCGGTGGTGGGTGACGACGCCCTTGGGGTCGCCCGTCGTGCCCGAGGTGTAGCTGACCGCGATCGCGTCCCACTCGTCGCGCGGGCCGCCAAGCACCGGCAGCGGCGCGTGCGCGGCCAGCAGCGCCTCGTACTCGTGCGCGCCCAGCGTGTCGCCCACGCCAGCGTATTCGGTGTCGCAGACGTCGATCACGACCAACTCGCGGCCGTGCTCAACTCTCAATATGCGCACGGCCTCGCGCATCGTCGGCGCGAATTCGCGGTCGGTGATCAGCACGCTGGCTTCGCAGTGGTTGATCTGCCATGCAAGCAGCGGCGCATCGAGCCGCGTGTTCAACGTGTTGAGCACGGCGTTCAGCGCCGGCACCGCGTAGTGCGCCTCGACCATCTCCGGCGTGTTGTGCAGCATCGCGCTGACCGTGCCGCCGCGCGCAACACCGAGCGCGCGCAGCGCCGCGGCCAGTCGCGCCGAGCGCTCGCGCGTCTTTGCCCACGTGTAGCGGCGCTGACCGTGAACGACCGCCGGCAGGTCGCCGAACACTTCGGCGCTGCGCTCGACGAAGCTCACCGGCGAGAGGGCGACGAAGTTGGCCGCGTTCTTGTCGAGTCCGATGTCGTAGGGTGTGCTCATCTCATGCCGTCCTTGCAAGTGCCTGGTCGCTATGCGCTCGTCCTGGCGAGCGCCTGGTCGCTATGCGCTCGTCCTGGCGAGTGCCTGGTCAATATCCCACAGGATGTCGTCGATGTGCTCGAGCCCGACCGACATCCGCACCATGTCCGGCGGCACGCCAGCCGCGAGTTGCTGCGCATCGTCGAGCTGCCGGTGGGTGGTGGAAGCCGGGTGGATCACGAGCGTGCGCGTGTCGCCGATGTTGGCGACGTGGCTCATGAACTGCGCCGCCTCGATGAACTTCACAGCGGCCCCGGCGCCGCCGTGAATGCCGAATGCGAGCAGGCCGGATGCGCCCGGCGCGCCGTCGATCACGCGCATCTGCCTGGCGACGAGTTCGTGCTGCGGGTGGTCGGCCAGGCCCGGGTAGTTGACCCAGCCCACGCGCGGGTGTTCGCTCAGAAAGGCCGCCACCTTGCGCGCGTTCGTGCAGTGACGCTCCATGCGCAGCGGCAGCGTCTCGATGCCTTGCAGGATCTGCCACGCGCTCGTCGGTGCGAGCGCGGCGCCGTAGACGCGCAGCGTTTCCATGCGTGCGCGCATCGTAAAGCCGAAGTCGCCGAAGGTCTCGTAGAACTTCACGCCGTGGTAACCGGGCGAGGGTTCGGTCATGCCGGGGAACTTGCCGTTGTCCCAGGCAAAGCCGCCGCTGGGCCGGCCGCTCTCGACGATCAGGCCAGCGAGCGTCGTGCCGTGGCCGCCGAGGTACTTGGTCGCTGAATGGACGACGATGTCGGCGCCGAAGCGAAGCGGGTTGCACAGGAAGGGTGACGGCACCGTGTTGTCGACCACCAGCGGCACGCCGTGCGCGTGCGCCACCTCGGCCACGGCGGCGATGTCGAGCACCGCGAGGCTCGGGTTGCCCAGGCTCTCGGCGAACACCGCGCGCGTCTCGGGCCGCATCGCGGCGGCAAAGGTCTCGGGCCGGGTCGCGTCGACAAAAGTCGTCGCGATGCCGAACTTCTTCAGGTTCACCGCCAGCATCGTCACCGTGCCGCCATACAGCGCGCCCGCCGCGACCACGTGGTCGCCCTGCTCAAGAATCGTCAGCAGCGCCATCGACTCGGCCGCCATGCCGAGATC
>CAIKUF010000251.1 GCA_903830565.1 uncultured bacterium
ATCAGGCACAGATAGGCCGCCATCACCGGGATGTCGGCGAAGGTGACGGCCTGGATGAAGAGCAGACCCATGCCGGGCCACTGGAAGACCTGCTCGGTGATGATCGCAAAGGCGATCAGCGAACCGAGTTGCAAGCCGGTGATCGTCATCACCGGCACGAGGGTGTTCTTGAGCGCGTGGCCGAAGTACACGATCCTGTCCGGCAGGCCGCGCGCGCGCGCGAAGCGGATGTAATCCGAGCGCAGCACCTCGAGCATCTCCGAGCGCACGAGGCGCATGATGAGCGCGAGTTGGAACAATGCGAGCGTGATCGACGGCAGAATCAGATGCTTCAAGCCGTCCAAGGTGAGCAGGCCGCTGGTCCAGGCGCCAATCGCCACCACCTCACCGCGGCCGAAGCTGGGCAGCCACTTCAGCGTCACCGCGAAGAGCAAGATCAAGAGGATGCCGATCAGGAAGGTCGGCAGTGAGACGCCCAGCAGCGACAGCATCATCATCGCCTGCGAAGCGAAGCTGCCGCGCCGCAGGGCGGCGTAGACGCCCATCGGTATGCCGAGGCCAAGTGCGATCAGTGCCGCGCAGGTCGAGAGTTCCAGCGTAGCCGGCAAGCGCTCGACGATCAGCGACGACACCTTGCGCCCCTGGCGCAGGCTGAGCCCGAACTCGCCCTGCGCCGCGTTGCCGACGAAACGCGCGAACTGCACCGGAAATGGCTGGTCCAGCCCGAGGTCTGCTCGCAATTGATCGCGCTGCTGCGGTGTGGCGTCTTGCCCGAGCAGGTTGGTCACCGGGTCGCCGACGTACTGGAAGAGCATGAACGCGATGAACGCCACCGCGAGCATGACGATCACGGCCTGGGCCAGTCGGCGAAGTATGAAGGCGAGCATCGGTGGGAGTGTTGTACCTCAGCGCGAGGCGAATCTGTATTCGCGCGTGGTAGTCGACCACAAAAAAGGCCGCCCGAAGGCGGCCTTTGCTGAGCATGAACCTGCGCTGGGCAGGCCCCGGATCAGAACGAGTGCTTGATACCGAATTCGAAGCCTGACGAGGTGGCCCCGGCCCGAGCACCGCCACCAAGAGGTACGCCATTGGGACCCTTAACGTCAGGCGCATTCATCAGAGGAGCAACCGTGAATGCCGAGCCATTGTTGTTGTTGCCATTGTTGCTGAGGTACGAGTACGTAGCATACAGCGCCGTCCGCTTGGACAGGTTGTAGTCGGCACCAATGGCGAATTGGTCGGCCTTCTGGCCATCGACCTTGATGACGCCGTCCTTCGTGGCGAGGCTGCCACCGCGATCGACGTAGCCGTACGAAGCCTTGATGTTCCACAGCCCGATCGGTGCCGTGGCGCCGATGAACCAGTTGTTCTGATTCGCATTGCTGAGATTCAGGCGACCGTAGTAACCCGACAGCGCCATGAACCCGAAGTCCCATGAACCGCCGAAGTTGTAGAGCCGGCCGTTGACACTCGCGTTGGCCTGCGTCGTGCCATAGGAAGCCGCAACATTGAATGGCCCGGCAGCGTAGCCGAGACGACCGCCCCAGTACTTGTTGCCGTACACGCCCTCACCCGCCGCCATCATGACCTGACCATACAGCCCGCCAGCGATACCCGACGGCAGGAAGTAGCCAACCGTGTTGTTAGCGCGAACCAAGGTGCCGTAGCCGCCGCCGGTCGGGACGCCAGGAACCACGAGGTATAGGTTGCCCGAGCTGCCGACACCATTGGTGCCGAACGGATCGAAGATCGTCGCGTTCCAGAAGGTCGGCGTGTAGTCGCGACCGAGGCGCACTTCGCCCCATCCGCCCGACAAGCTGGCGGTGGAGCGGCGCTGGAACAACTGGGCCGCATTGTTGGCTCCACCGTTGATGCCGGTCACGCCGATCGTGCCTGTGTCAGGGTTGATGCCACCTTCGAGCCAGAAGCTGGCGGCCAAACCGCCACCCAGATCTTCCGTGCCGCGGAAGCCGATGCGGCTGCTGGCCATACCGTCTTGCGACAGTTGGTACTGTTTGCCGCCGCCGTTATCGACGTAGCGGCCGTTGACGTCGATGACGCCGAAGAGGGTCACTGAAGACTGGGCCGAGGCGACACCAGCAAAAGCGCCCAACACTGCGAGAGCGAGCAGAGATTTTTTCATTGCGACTATCTCCTAGGTTGAACAAGAGGTCCCGATCGGGATTTACCCGCGAGGGCAGATCAGGCCAACCTCCTCATCGGAAGTTGTGTGTATTGCACCAGACGCGAAGGCGCATGGCAAAGGTTCGCCGGATAAAAGGCGGTAGTTGTTGTCTGGGTACAACGTAACGTGATGCGCACCAAGGACAGGGCCGCGTTCACCGCGCAGCCACCCACGACGCGAGCCGCTGGCTCGCTGCGCCGCCGGCTCGCAGACGTGGCCTCTTGCGCTATGCTGATCGCCGTCCCTTTCGATTCCCAACCGTGCCGACATGTCCCCCATCGATCGCTGGCTGATCGCTGCCGACAACGCGCGACGAACCGTCGCCGGTGCCAGCATCGCCTCGCGCCCCTGCCCGCAAACGACTGCGGCAGGCCCGGCGGTGGCGCTCGACGACGCGCAGAAGCGGCTTTCCGGCTCACTGATGCGGGTCAATCACGTGGGCGAGGTGTGTGCCCAGGCGCTTTACCAGGCGCAGGCGATGACGACCCGCGATCCGGCCCTGCGCCGCCACTTCGAGCATGCGGCCCGCGACGAAACCGACCACCTCGCCTGGACCCAGCGCCGCTTGCGTGAACTCGGCGCACGCACCAGCTTGCTCAACCCGCTCTGGTACGCCGGTGCGTTCGGCATCGGCTGGATGGCCGGGCGGGCTAGCGACGCTCTGAGCCTCGGCTTCGTCGTCGAGACCGAGCGCCAGGTCGAGCGCCATCTGCAGGGGCACCTGGATCGCCTGCCCGCCGGCGATAGTGCGTCGCGGGTCATCGTGCAGCAGATGAAGGAAGACGAGGCCGTCCATGCAGCGCAGGCCGAGGATGCCGGCGCGGCGCCGCTGCCGCTGCCGCTGCGCTGGGCCATGCGCGCCGCGGCCAGGGTGATGACCGCGACGGCCCACTACGTGTGATCCGGCGCGCGCGTTCGCGCCGCGCCACCGTCAGACCTCGCTCACCTCGAAACTCGTGCCGATCTGCGCCGTCTTGGCCAGCATGATGCTCGCCGAACAGTACTTCTCGTGCGAGAGCGCAATCGCCCGCTCGACCGCTGCCGTGGCCAGGCCGCGGCCGCTGACGGTGAAGTGCAAGTGGATGTTCGTGAACACCTTGGGGTCGGTGCTCGCACGCTCGGCCTTCACGGCGACGCGGCAGCCGCGCACGTCGTGGCGCCCGCGCTGCAGGATCAGCACCACGTCGTAGGCGGTGCAGCCGCCTGTACCGGCAAGCAGGGTTTCCATCGGCCGCGGCGCGAGGTTGCGCCCGCCGCCGTCGAGCGCGCCGTCCATGGTCAGCAGGTGGCCGCTGCCGGTCTCAGCGACGAAGCCCATGCCGCTCGCCGGGATCCAGTTGATCGTGCATTCCATCGCGCGAT
>CAIKUF010000252.1 GCA_903830565.1 uncultured bacterium
CAGTAATCCCGCTCCGATACGCTCGAAAACGTCGGCGGATCAAGCACTTACGTCGCAGGATCGGTCAAAGTTCGGGTTAGCTGTCGCGTCTGCGTTAGCATCTGCCGCCATCCCGTCCAGCTTGTGCTGGACGGTCACACTCGCCAAGAGCGTCTGCAGCGACATCCCCAATCGCTTTGGCGCGCAGGCTGGGCGCCCGGCATTGACACCTGCGCCACGTCGCGTTGCCAATCGCCAACTCCAACGATCCCGATTTCCTCCATCCGCATGAAGTTGCGCTTTCTCCGTCGGGCATTGGCCTGCACGCTGGTTGTTGTTACCGGCGATTTGGGCCCGGCGGTTGCCGCCGCGGCCGACCAGGAACACCCGATCCGGCTCGTCGTTCCGTTCCCTCCCGGCGGCGGCGCCGACAACCTCGCGCACACGATCATGCATCGCGTCGAAACTGCGCTGGGTGCGACCATCTTCATCGACAACAAGCCCGGCGCGGGGGGCAACGTCGGCGCCGAATACGTGGCTCGTTCGACGCCCGACGGATACACCTTGCTGTATGGCACCAACGGCACGCATGCCATCAACGCGAGCCTCTATCCTCATCTGCGCTTCGACCCGGTGAAGGACTTCGCGCCGGTCTCGCGCATGACCGTGATCGCGGCGATGCTGGTCGTCAACCCGAACTTCCCGCCGACCATCGTCGCCGAGTTGATCCGATATGCCAAGGAGCACCCCGGCCAGGTCAACTTCGCATCGGCCGGCAACGGCACGACCTCGCATCTCGCCGGTGAACTCTTCAAGACCATGGCTGGAATTGACATCACCCACGTTCCCTACCGTGGCGGCGCGCAGGCGGCGAGCGATCTGATGGGTGGGCAGGTGCAGATGATGATCGACGTGATGGCCAGCGCCTACCCCCTCGCGCGCAGCGGCAGGCTGCGCGGTATTGCGGTGACGACCGCGAAGCGCTTCCCGGGTGCACTCGAATACCCGACGATCGCGGAGTCCGGACTGCCCGGCTTCGAGGCGAGCGCCTGGGACGGCATCGTCGCGCCGGCCGGAACGCCGCGGGCCATTGTCGACAAGCTCAATGCCGCCATCCGCGAGGCGCTCGAAGACCCGGCCGTCGTCGAAGCGCTGCGCGGGCTCGGTGCGCTGCCCGTGCCCGGAACGCCCGAGGAATTCGCGCGACACATCGCCGCCAGCAGCGACAAGTGGGCTGCGGTCGTCCACGCATCGGGCGCTAAGATCGACTGAAACCTAACCCTCGAACCAAGGAGACGCGCATGAAGCCCAAGAACAAGGCCAAGCTTAAGACCCAGATCCCGGCGTGGACTGCCGTCCCCGGCTATACGGACATCGTCTACGCCAAGGCCGAAGAAGGCATCGCGAAGATCACGATCAACCGGCCGGAGGTGCGCAACGCGTTTCGGCCCGAGACGATCCAGGAGTTGCAGGCGGCATTTGCCGAAGCGCGTGACGATGCGAATATCGGCGTCATCATCCTCACTGGCGAGGGCAAGAAGGCGTTCTGCTCTGGCGGCGATCAACGCGTGCGCGGCGACAGCGGCTACGTCGGCGGCGACGGTGTGGCGCGCCTGAACGTGCTCGACCTGCAGCGCCAGATCCGCACGCTCCCGAAGCCCGTGGTGGCGATGGTGGCCGGCTATGCGATCGGCGGCGGGCACGTGCTGCACATGGTCTGCGACCTCACGATCGCGGCCGACAACGCGCGCTTCGGTCAGACCGGGCCGCGTGTCGGCAGCTTCGACGGCGGCTACGGCGCGTCGTACATGGCGCGCATCGTCGGCCAGAAGAAGGCGCGCGAGATCTGGTTCCTCTGCCGCCAGTACGACGCCGCCGAGGCGCTGGACATGGGACTCGTCAACTGCGTCGTGCCCTACGAAAAGCTGGAGGAGGAAACGATCCAGTGGTGCCGCGAGATGCTGGCCAACAGCCCGATCGCGCTGCGCTGCCTGAAGTCCGCGTTGAACGCCGACTGCGACGGCCAGGCCGGCCTGCAGGAACTCGCTGGCAACGCGACGCTGCTCTTCTACATGTCGCAAGAGGGCCAGGAAGGTCGCAACGCCTACCTCGAGAAGCGCAAGCCCGACTTTCGCAAGTTCGCCCGCCAGCCTTGAGCCGAGCGCAGGCCGATATAGGCGCGGCGAGTGACGCGCTGTCGATCTTCGCCGCGGCGCGGGACGCCGGCGACGCGACTGCGCTGCGCATCGGCGAGCAAAGCCTGAGCTTCGCGCAGCTTGCGCGACATGTGGCCGTACGGCTGGCCGAGCTTGACCTTCGCGGGACCACGCTCTATCCGCTCATCGGCAGCAACACACTGGAGACGCTGGTCACGCTCTACGCGCTGCTCGAAACCCGCACGGCGGCCTTGCTGCTGCACCCGCGCCATACCGAGAGCGAGCGCGGCGCGGTGCTCGACGCGGCGCGCGACGCGGGCGGCAGCAGTGACCCCGACGTGGCGGCGGTGATCTACACCTCGGGCACCAGCGGAGCGCCCCGAGGCGTCGTGCTGACGCGCAGCGCGCTCCGCTCGTCGGCCGAGGCCAGCGCGGCCAACCTCGGCTGGGAGGATAACGACTGTTGGCTGCTCGCGATGCCGCTGGCGCGCGTCGGTGGCCTTTCCATCGTGACCCGATGCCTGGCGGCGCGCCGCGCAGTGGCATTGGCCCCGGCCTTCGATGCGCGCCTGCTTCCGGACTGGATCGCGCAGCAGCGCGTGACGCTCATCTCGTTGGTGCCGACCATGCTCGCCAAGTGCCTGGCCGAGCATCCAGGGTGGACGCCGCCTTCGCATCTGCGCGCGATCCTGCTCGGCGGCGCGGCGGCATCGCCGCGGCTGTTGGCGCAGGCGGCGCAGCGCGGCCTGCCGATCGTCATCACCTACGGCTGCACGGAGACGTGTTCGCAGGTCGTCACCACGCCTTATCTCAGGCGTTATGCGGCGGCGTCGTGCGGCGCCGGGCAGGCGCTCGAAGGCGTGCAACTGCGCGTCGCGGGCGGCCGCATCGAGGTTCGCGGTGCGATGCTGATGTCGGGCTACCTCGGCGAGCCCGCGCTTGAGCGCGACGCCTGGTTCGACACCGGCGACCTCGGCGAGATCGACGACCAGGGTTGGCTGCACGTGCATGCGCGGCGCACGGACCTCATCGTCAGCGGCGGCGAAAACATCTATCCCGCCGAGGTCGAACGCGTCCTCGAGATCTGCGCCGGGGTCGTCGCAGCGGGCGTGTTCGGCGTGGCGGACGAGATCTGGGGCCAGACCATTGCTGCGGCACTGGTCGTCGCCGCGGACGCGCCACCGGACCAAGCGATCATCGATCACATGGTCGCGCATTTGGCCGCCTACAAGCGGCCACGGCAGGTGTGCGTTGTCCCGGCTTTGCCCCATACCGGCGCTGGCAAACTCGACCGCCAGGCCTTGCGTGACATGACCGCCGCGCTGCGCCCACTGCGAAGCGCCGGCAGCACGGTGGACTGAAGCGCTGCACCGGACCTGCGCGGTGCAAGGTGCGGGCCTTGCCGTACTGGTGGTGGGGGTCGACCAGATCAACTCCACCACCGAACAGCCTCACCCCACGCACGCTTCAGGCTCTTACCTGGATTGGAAAATACTGCTCAAGTTGACGCTTGACATTGCATTGCTTCGATTGGTGCATTACAATGTCGTTCATCCAATACAAGGAATAGATCATGGCTGCGAACCAACTCGTGCAAACGCGGATCGACGGTGCGATCAAGGAAGAAGCGGCCGCCGTGTTGGCCGCTATGGGCCTTACGGTGTCCGACGCTGTGCGACTGCTGCTCACGAAGGTGGCGCAGGACAAGGCGCTCCCCTTCGAGCCGCTGATTCCGAACGCGACGACGATCCAGGCGATGAAGGACGCCCGCGCGGGCAAGGTCACTAAGGTCGCCAACCTCGCAGCCCTGTTCGCCGATCTCAATGCGGACACCTGACTACACCGGCCAGTTCAAGCGCGACTACAAGCGCGAGAAAAAGGGCCAGCATCGGGCTACGCTCGACCTTGATCTTCACACTGTGTTGTCTGCCTTGCTGGAAGACCTGTCGCTGGAGCCTCGCTGCCGCGACCACCCCCTGACCGGCGACTGGAAAGATCACCGGGATTGCCACGTCGTGCCCGACCTGGTTCTGATCTACCAAAAGCCCGATGCCGACTCGTTGCGCTTGGTACGCACCTGGGCTCACACAGCGAACTTGGGCTGTGACGGGCGCAGCGCCGCCGGATTGGGCCCTTGAGGTCGCTTGCAACAGCTTAACGTACTTTAAATTCGAATTCCGAATTCCGAGACGACCCCTACTGCGTCGCGCGAAGCGACAGGTCACTTGCCTGCAAAGCGAGCGCGCAGTCGCGGATGGCGAAAGACGAATGCGGACGCAAGCGTGAACAAGCCCACCCCGCCGAGGATCGCTGCCAACCTCGTCCAGGGCTGGCCTAATGCGATACGCTGCGCAACCAAGTCGTACGCCGTCCAAAGCCACACAACGGAGCCTGCGACAAGGCTGGTCTGTGCCAGACGCGGCACCCAGGCGCGCGGCCAGGCCAACAACGCCATGAGGAGCGCACAAGACACGGTCAAGGGCCACGACCCCGCGCGATAGAAATGCGCGCCCAGCACGGCCAGTGCAAGGGCAGGGGCAGACAGCAAAATGGCGTTCATTCGTTGCTCCAGTCGCATCGCCTCAATCGCGGAGTACGCTCTGCGGCTTGATGCGACGCAGATCGTACGCAGCGCGAAAAGAGCAGCATCGGGCAATGGAATCGTCCTCTACATCCAAGCCGCCGGCGGCGCACAATCGACTCGCGCAGCGGCTGGCCGCGCCGCGTCTGAAACGCGAACTCGACACGGTCGCGGCCATGCTTGGCATCTATTGCCGCGACCACCACGCGAGCGCAGCGCCTTGCGATGATTGCGCTGCCCTGCTCGACTACGCGCGCAAACGTCTCGCTGGTTGCACGTATGGCCCGCACAAGCCCACCTGCGTCAACTGTCCGATCCACTGCTATGCCGCACGACAGCGCGAGGCCATGCGCACCGTGATGCGCTATGCGGGCCCGCGAATGCTCTGGCGGCACCCATGGCTTGCATTGCGGCATCTCATCGACGGCCGCCGGCCGGCGCCGCCACGCCCTGGGGCCAAGGGTTCGGTCGCCAGCCACAGCGAGCCGCCCGACCCGTTAGAGCGTCAGCTGGCTGTAGCAATGCTGGCCGGCTGGCGGGTCAAGCCCGCTCGCAACCCTTCGGTTAAGGCGCTGACACTAGCGGGAAGATGAAGCGGTCACTCCCGCACCACAAGGCATCAAAGTAAGTGCGAGCACTTCCTGAGAAGTGCCCGCCATACCGTCCTCAACCGGTATCAGCCGGCCAAGCCGGAATTCACTCGCTCATGACGAACCCACCACCAACCACTGCCTTGCTCGCTTGCGGAGTAAGCTTTTGCATGATCTGCTCTCTTTCGGGTTGATGCAGCAAGAGTGCTTCTCAGGAAGTGTAGCAGTGCAAGCTTTACATTCGGCGTCTACATTCGGCGTTTCAAGAAAGGCCTGAATCCGTGACCTTTGCCGCACTTTGACCGGTGTTGAGGCCCAGTGTCGGTGCCCTTCAAGCTGGCACTCTTGATCTTTCAATTGGCACAGCTGACCGCTTCAATGTTTCACTATCCAACCCCTGGCCGGGGGGCCTCCTCTTGTAGCTACGCGCGCGCTCAGGCGCCGCCCAGGCGCCGCAGGGCCTGCAGATCGAGCACCTGCACGGTATAGCCCTCGACCTCGATCACGCGTTGATCCGACAGCGTGCGCATCAGGCGCGACATGGTCTCGGGCGTCATGCCGAGTTGCGAGGCGATGTCGCTCTTGCGCTCGGCCAGGCGAACGATCGCGTGGTTGGGTGCGCCGTTGCCTGGCTGGCAGCGTTCGCACAGCCATGTTGCCAAGCGCGCGGGTGCGTCCTTGTGCATCAACTCGTGTGCATGAACCGTCAAGCGGCGCACTTCGCCTGCCATGCTCACCAGCAGGCGCTGCGCAAGCAGCGGCCTTTGGTCCAGCAGGGCCTGCAAGGGCGCGCGCGGCAGGTCGGCCACCTGCGCGGGCGTCAACGCGACGGCATCGAGCACGTAGGGTCGGTCCAACCAGGCCGAGCTGGCATCGAGCCAAGCCGGGCCGTGCACGAGGCGCTCGGTCCGCATCGGCCCGCCTGCCGTGGCCAGGCCCATCGCCACATCGCCCGCCAGCAACGCCACCAGCGTGCGTGATGGCTCGCCATGGAGGAAGACCGGCTGCCCGGCAGCGACACTGCGTTGGCGGGCCAATTCGTCCAGGGCCTCGCAATCCGCACGCGAGAGCACCGGCGGCCCGAGCAGGTCGCCCCAACGAATGCTTGCCGTCGCAGCGCTCACGAATGTGGCGCGTGAAACCTGCGGCAGGCGAGGCGGCCTGGCGACGATGATGCTGGCAGTTTCGGCGTTCATGCTGAAGTTGGCGTCGACTGTGACCACACGGCCGGCACCCGGCCACTGACACGCACTTTGGCTCGCCTTACGCGTGCCTGGTTTGCGCCAGATCAACGACCCCAGCGCCGTGCACCGTCAACGACTCTGGACACGATCGAATGTCGAGCCGATTCGACACTAACCCCGGAATTACCCCGAGAGCGGCGGCGTCGAATCGCGAGGCGCCCGCCGTTCGGGCGGCCGCGTATCGAAGCTATTCGGCTTGCAGTTCAAGACCGTGGAATTGCCGTGTCATTCCCGCGCAGGCGGGGACCCACGCGACCAAAGAACCGCCGATGGATCCCCGCCTTCGCGGGGATGACGATATTGCTGCATCGATCCGAAGTCGGGATTACAGGATCAGCAGCGCGCGAAAGTCGTTCACGTTGGTGAACGTCGGCCCGGTGACGACGAGGTCGCCGAGCGCTTCGAAGAAACGGTAGGCGTCGTTGCGATCGAGAAAATCCTGCGCCTTCAGGCCATGCGCGCCGGCGCGTGCCAGCGTGTCGGGGCCGACGATCGCGCCGGCGTTGTCTTCGACGCCGTCGATGCCGTCGGTGTCGGCGGCGAGCACGTGAACACCCGCCTCGCCTTGCAGCGCGATCGCGCAGCCGAGCAAGAACTCGGTCGCGCGGCCACCGCGGCCGGCCTCGGGCGAGAGCGTGACCGTGGTCTCGCCGCCGGAGAGGATCAGGCACGGCTTGGCGAAGGGCTCGCCGCGCCGCGCCACCGAGCGCGCAATGGCCGCATGCACGCCGCCGACGACGCGCGATTCGCCTTCCACCGCGTCGCTCAGGATGTGCGCCGCAAGGCCCGCCGCGCGCGCCATTTGCGCGGCAGCTTCGAGAGACTGCTGGGGCGTCGCGATCAGGTGGACCTCGTGGCCGGTAAATCGGGCATCGCCCGGTTTGGGCGTCTCGAACGCTCCGCTTTCCAGGCCGGCGCGTGCAGCGTGCGAGATCGCGATGCCGTAGCGATCGAGGATGCGCAGCGCGTCCGCGCACGTGCTCGGGTCGGGCACCGTCGGCCCGCTGGCGATGAGCTCTGGCGCGTCGCCGGGAACATCGCTGATCGCGAGCGTCACCACCCTTGCCGGCGCGCACAGCGCGCCGAGCCGCCCGCCCTTGATGGCCGAGAGGTGCTTGCGCACGCAGTTCATCTCGTCGATCGCGGCGCCGCTGGCAAGCAGCGCCTGGTTGACGGCCCGCTTGTCGTCGAGCGACAAGCCCTCGGCCGGCAGCGCGAGCAGAGCAGAGCCGCCGCCCGAGATCAGGCACAGCACGAGGTCGTCGGCGCTCAAGCCGCGGGTCAGTTCGAGCATGCGCTGCGCTGCGCGCTGCCCTGCCGCATCGGGCACGGGGTGCGCGGCTTCGACGACCTCGATATGCCCCGGCCTTGAGCCGTAGGCCGGCGGCAGATGGCCATAGCGGGTGACGACGAGGCCGGACAGCGCAGCCTCCTTGGGCCACAGTGCATCGACCGCCGCCGCCATGGCGCCGCCGGCCTTGCCTGCACCGAGCACCACGGTGCGCCCGCGCGGCGGCGGCGGCAGGAAGGCAGCCATGTTGTGCTCGGGCAGCGCGCGCTTCACGGCAGCGTCGAACAGTGCGCGCAAGAAGCCTCGCGGGTCGGCCTGCGGCGAAGGGGCAATCATCGCAGCAGCGTCCTCAATGGCGCCGCGCGGCGGCAAGCCAGCCCAGGCCCGCTTCGGTAGTCGTCGCCGGCCGGTACTCGCAGCCGACCCAGCCGCCGTAGCCCATGCGGTCCAGACAGTCGAACAGGAAGGGGTAGTTGATCTCGCCGCTGCCCGGCTCGTTGCGGCCCGGGTTGTCGGCGATCTGCACGTGCGCGATGCCCGGCAGGTGCTTGGCCAGCGTCGCCGCCAGCTCGCCCTCCATGCGCTGCGCGTGATAGATGTCGTACTGCAGGTAGAGGTTGCCAGAGGCCACTTCGTCGATGATCTCCAGCGCCTGCGCGCTTCGGTTCAGGTAGAAGCCGGGGATGTCGAAGGTGTTGATCGGCTCGATCAGCAGCCGCAGGCCCGCGCTCTCGAACTCCGCCGCTGCGAAGCCCAGGTTGCCGACCAGGGTCTCGCGCAGAACTGCGTCGCTCGCACCCAGCGGCGCGATGCCGGCCAGACAGTTCAGTTGCGGTGCGCCTAACGCCAAAGCCACGTCGATCGCACGTGCGACGCCTTCGCGGAACTCTTGCTCGCGGCCGGGCAAACAGGCGATGCCGCGATCGCCGGCGTCCCAGTCGCCGGCCGGCAGGTTGTGCAGCACGAGCCGCAGCCCGTTGCCGTCCAGCCGCGAGCGGATCTCGGCCGTCGGCCAGGCGTACGGAAACTGGAATTCGACGGCCTCGAAGCCCGCACGGGCGGCGCGCTCGAAGCGGTCGAGGAAGGGAAGCTCGGCAAAGAGCATCGACAGGTTGGCGGCGAACCTGGGCATGGTGTTGGCGCGGTGCCGGGCCAGGCGAATCAAGCCGGTGCGTAACCCTCTTCGGTCAGCGCCTTGGCAAAGGCTTCGGCCGGCTGCGCCGACTCGATGCGCACGCGGTGCGTCGCCAAGTCGATCAGCGGCTCGGCGGCAGGGTCCACTTGCTTCACGGTGCGCGTGACCGACTGCACACAGTGGTTGCAGGTCATGGTGGGCAAGGTCAATTCGATCATCTTCAGGCTCCGGGTCTCATAGAGCCTACATTGTTCACCATCCGGCAATGTCCCTGCCTTATCGTTCACCCATGAACACGAGCATCGCCGAGTCAGGCATCGACCTACCCATCGCGGGCATGACCTGCGCGAGTTGCGTGACCCGGGTCGAGAAGGCACTCGCCAAGGTCCCGGGCGTGCGCTCGGCGAGCGTCAACCTCGCCACCGAGAGCGCGACCGTTCTCGGCGATGGGGCGCTCGACGCCAGCGCGCTCGTGAGCGCCGTCGAACGCGCCGGCTACGGCGTCGCCCGTGAGGAGCTCAGCCTGGCGATCGAAGGCATGACCTGCGCGTCGTGCGTCGGCCGGGTCGAGAAGGCGTTGCGGCGCGTTCCCGGCGTGTTGCGCGCCGAAGTCAACCTCGCGACCGAGCGCGCGCAGGTGACGCGCCCGGCCGGCAACGCAACCACGGCCGATCTGCTGGCCGCCGTGCAGCGCGCCGGCTATGTCGCGCACGAGCAGCGGGACGATGCTGCCGCTGCAGCGCCTGCGCCGCGCACGCTGAGTGACGGGCGCCGCGTCGCGCTTGCCGCGCTGCTTTCGGCGCCGCTCGTCGTGCCGATGCTGGGCGACCTGTTCGGCCGCCACTGGATGCTCAATGGCTGGCTGCAACTGGTACTCGCCGCGCCGGTGCAGTTCTGGCTCGGGGCGCGCTTTTATCGCGCCGGCTGGGCCGCACTGTGCGCCGGCAGCGGCAACATGGACCTGCTGGTCGCCCTCGGCACCAGCGCCGCGTTCGGGCTCAGCCTGGTCACGCTGCTCACCTCCGGCGACGCAATGCCGCACCTGTACTTCGAGTCGGCGGCAGTGGTCGTCACGCTGGTGCTGCTCGGCAAGTGGCTGGAAGCGCGCGCCAAGCGGCAGACCACCGCCGCCATCCGCGCGCTGCAGGCGCTGCGCCCGGACACCGCACGCGTGCGCCGCGGCGGCGTCGACACCGAAGTGCCATTGGCCGAAGTGCGCGTCGGCGACGAGGTCGTCGTTCGCCCGGGCGAGCGAATTCCGGTCGACGGCCTGCTGCTCGAAGGGCGCAGCCATGTCGACGAGTCGCTGCTCACCGGCGAGAGCCTGCCCATCGCACGCGAGCCGGGTGAGCGCGTCACCGGCGGCGCGGTCAACGGCGAAGGTCTGCTGCTGCTGCGCACGACGGCTGTCGGCGCCGAGACGCAGCTCGCGCGTATCGTGCGCATGGTCGAGTCGGCGCAGGCGCGCAAGGCGCCTATTCAGCGCCTCGTCGACCAGGTCAGCGCGGTCTTCGTTCCGGTGGTCGTCGTCGTTGCGCTGGCCACCGGCGTCGGCTGGTGGCTGGCCGGGGCGGGGCTCGCCACTGCGCTGCTGCATGCGGTGTCGGTGCTCGTCATCGCCTGCCCCTGCGCGCTCGGGCTGGCGACGCCGGCGGCGATCATGGTCGGCACCGGCGTCGCGGCGCAGCACGGCATCCTGATCCAGGACGTGGTCGCGCTCGAAGCGTTGCGCGACGTAACGGTGGTCGCCTTCGACAAGACCGGCACGCTGACCCTCGGTAAGCCGGTGCTCGTCGATGCGCGCGCGCTCGGCGGCGAACGCTCGGCGCTGCTGGCCGACGCTGCCGCGCTGCAACGTGGCAGCGAGCATCCGCTGGCGCGGGCGGTGTTGCAGGCTGCGGGCGATGCAAGCGCAACCGCGAGCGACGTTCAGGCCGTCGCCGGCCGCGGCGTGAAGGGGCGTGTCGGCGGGCGCGAATTGATGCTCGGCAGCAGCGTCTGGATGAGCGAGCTCGGCTTCGACCTCGGCGCGCTGTCAGCACAGGCGCAGGCGCATCAGGCCGCCGGGCACAGCGTTTCGTGGCTTGCCGAGGCCATCGCCGGCAGCGCGCCGCGCGTTCGCGGCCTGCTCGCCTTCGGCGACACCGTCAAGCCCGGCGCCGCGGCGGCGGTAGCGCAACTCAAGGCGCTCGGTGTGCACGTGGTGCTGGTTAGCGGCGACAACCGCGGCAGTGTGCAGGCGGTCGCTTCGCAGGTCGGCATCGACGACGTGCGCGCCGAGGTGCTGCCAGGCGAGAAGGCCGGCGTGATCGCCGACCTGCGCAAGGGCCTCGCGAAGGGTGCCAAGGTGGCGATGGTGGGCGACGGCATCAATGACGCGCCGGCGCTGGCCGCCGCCGACGTCGGCCTGGCGATGAGCACCGGCACCGACATCGCGATGCAGACCGCCGGCATCACGCTGATGCGCGGCGATCCGGCGCTGATCGCGCAGGCGATCTCGATCTCGCGCGCGACGACGCGCAAGATCCGGCAGAACCTGTTCTGGGCCTTCGTCTATAACGCGATCGGCATCCCGCTCGCCGCGTTCGGCATGCTCAGCCCGGTGCTGGCCGGTGCGGCGATGGCGATGTCCAGCGTCAGCGTCGTCACCAACGCGCTAACGCTCAAGCGCTGGCGGCCCAGGTGACGTTCTGCGGCGTGTCGCGGCCGGACCGCCCTTGTCCCATCACTCGCAGCGCCTCAGCCCCCGCCCACAGCTCATCCAGATGGGTGAACTTCCATTCGCGATTCGACTCGCGGCCGACAATGCCGTCGCCACAGTCGGGCCGGCTGAGGTCGATCACTTCCGGCGCGATGTGCATCTGCGAGCGGGTCGAAAAGAATACCTTCACGGTCGGCGCGATCGGAGACAACGGGTCCTGCTCGCTCACCACCGCGAGCCGACCCGATCGCATCCGCACCAGCGATCCGTTCGGGTAGATACCGAGGGTCTTCACGAAGGCCTTGAAGACGGTCTCATCGAAGTGCCCACGTCGCCACCCCGTCATCTTGCCGACCGCTTCGGCCGGGTCCCAGGCCGCCTTGTAGGGGCGGTTCGACGTGATGGCATCGTAGACGTCGCACACCGCGCTCATGCGCGCCAGGAGGCTGATTTGGTCCCCCGTCAGGCGATGCGGGTAGCCGCTGCCGTCGGTCTTCTCGTGGTGGTGCAGGCACACGTCGAGCAGGGCTTCGGAGGTCTCGCCGGATTGCACCAGCAACTCATGGCCGCGCACCGGGTGGCTCTGGATCAGGTGGAACTCGGCCTCGGTCAGCTTGCCGGGCTTGTTCAACACTTCGAGAGGCATCGCCGCCTTGCCCAGGTCGTGCAGCAGGCCGGCCATGCCGGCCGTGCGCGTCTCGGCCTCGTCCATCCCGAGCTGGCGCGCCAGCGCGACCATCAGCGCGCACACGGCGACCGAATGCATGTACGTGTAGTCGTCGCGCGACTTGAGGCGCACGAGGCTGACCAGTGCGCCGCCATGACGCTCCACCGAGGCGGCGATGCTATCGACCAAGGGCGCGCAGCTCGCGGCGTTTACAGCCAACCCGAGGCGCGCCTGGCCGAACATCTCGACGACCGCCTTCTTCGACTGCTGCAACACCGCTGCCGTGCGCCTGAGCTCGTCGTGCATCGAGATCCGCGGCACCCACACGGGCGGCGCCTGAACAGTCGGCTCTGTTGCAGCCTGCGGCGCTTCGATGGCCGGCATCGACCACTCGTCGATGTCAATGCCCTTGGCGGTGTCGATCCAGCAGTGCGTCACCCGGCTCGCCAGCACGGTCGTCAATTCCTTCGGGTCGCGCAGCGTGAACGTGTTACGCCAAAAGGGATGGTCGGTCCATGAGCCGGAGAACCGGTGCACGTGCATGCCGAGCCGAAGCTGTTCGACAGCGATCTTCTTGCGCATGAAGGGCAGGGCCTGGGGAGGAACGGGATGCCGTAGCTATCGGACGCCCGCCCCGCAACTTGAGCCGCCCACCGCGCCGCGGCCGGGCGAACCCGTCAGCGCCAGCGCGACTCGGGAACGGTCTTCAACTCGCCCGGCAACGAGCCGATGTACTGCGCGAGCAGCCTCAGCTCCTGGTGGCTGAACGGCGCGGCCATGCCGCCCATCACCGGGTTGCCGCGCCCGATCTGCGTGTTGTCCTTCGTCTGGTACGCCTTCAGCGCAACGAACAGGTAGTCGCTGTGCTGGCCGGCCAGCTTGGGATAGGCGGGGTCGATGGGCGCGCTGAAGTTCGGGCCGTGGCAGGAAACGCAGTTGCCCTTCTTGAGCAGTTCGGCCACCTGGGCCGGTGCCTCCACCGCTGCCTTGGGCGCGGGCTCGCCGGCAGTCTGGCCCTGCTGAGTGTAGAAAGCGGCGATGTCGGCCACGTCCTGATCGCTCAGCGACGCGGCAATGGCGCGCATCGTCGGGTGCTTGCGCTCGCCGCGCTTGTACTCGCCCAGCGCGGTCGCGATGTACTTCGCGCCCTGGCCGGCGATCATCGGCACCTTGTAGACCTCCGGAAAGCTCGCTTGGTAGCCCGGGATGCCATGGCAGCCGATACACATCGCGACCTTCTTTTCGCCCGCCTTGGCATCCTGCGCCGACGCGCCGGGTGCGAGGCTGCAGACGAACACAGGCAGCATCACCGTGGTGAGCAGTTTCTTCATGGACCAGCCCGCTGATGTTGGATAGGGGTTGCAACGCAGCGGCGAATGGTACGGCACTTATACTGCCCCGCACCATCCACGCAGCGCATATCCATGAAGTTCAAAGGCTCGGACAACTACGTCGCCACGCAAGACCTGATGCTCGCGGTCAACGCTTCGATCACCCTGCAACGCCCGCTGCTGGTCAAGGGCGAACCCGGCACCGGCAAGACCATGCTCGCCGAGGAGGTGGCGCAGGCGCTCGGAATGCCGCTGCTGCAATGGCACATCAAGAGCACGACCAAGGCGCAGCAAGGCCTGTACGAGTACGACGCCGTGAGCCGCCTGCGCGACAGCCAGCTTGCCGACCTGGACGGCGGCGAGCGCGTCAAGGACATCCACAACTACATCGTGCGCGGCGTGCTGTGGCAGGCCTTCACTGCCGAGCAACCGGTGGTGCTGCTGATCGACGAGATCGACAAGGCCGACATCGAGTTCCCGAACGACCTGCTGCGCGAGATCGACCGCATGGAGTTCTACGTCTACGAGACGCGCGAACTCGTGCGCGCCAAGCGCCGGCCGCTGGTGTTCATCACCTCGAACAACGAGAAGGAACTGCCGGATGCCTTCCTGCGCCGCTGCTTCTTCCACTACATCCGCTTCCCCGATGCGGCAACGATGCAGAGCATCGTCGACGTGCACTTCCCCGGCCTGAAAAAGGAACTGCTGGCCGCGGCGCTGAAGAGCTTCTTCGAGGTGCGCAACCTGCCCGGGCTGAAGAAGAAGCCGTCGACCTCGGAGTTGCTGGATTGGCTCAAGCTGCTCGTCGCCGAGGACATCCCGGTCGAAGTGCTGCAAAGCAAGGACGACAAGGTCAGCGTGCCGCCGCTGGTGGGCGCGCTGCTCAAGAACGAGCAGGACGTGTCGTTGTTCGAGAAGCTCGTCTTCATGCAGCGTCATAACAGATAGGGCTGCGATGCCCTGGCCCGACCCCATCACGCTGACCGGGACCTACGCGTCACTGGTTCCGCTGCAGCGCGAGCACGCCGACGGCCTCGCCGACGCCGTTCGCGACGGCGAGCTCTGGAAGCTCTGGTACACGGCGATCCCCGGGCCCGAGGGCGTGGCGCAGGAAATCGAGCGCCGGCTTGCATTGCAGGCCGCAGGCTCCATGCTGCCCTTCACCGTGCTCGACGCCACCGGGCGCGCCTGCGGCATGACGACCTACATGAACATCGACGCCGCGCACCAGCGTGTCGAGATCGGCTCGACTTGGTATGCGCGACGCGTGCAGCGAACGCCGCTCAACACCGAGTGCAAGCTGATGCTGATGACGCACGCGTTCGAGGCCCTCTCTTGCATCGCGGTCGAGTTCCGCACCCACTTCTTCAACCAGCAGAGCCGGCGCGGCATCGAGCGCCTTGGCGCCAGGCTCGACGGCGTCCTGCGCAGCCATTCGCGCATGAGCAACGGCACCCTGCGCGACACCTGCGTGTACAGCATCGTCGCGGCCGAGTGGCCGACGGTGAAGACGCATCTGCGCTTCCAACTCGCGAAGCCGCGCTGACCCACGCGTCGCGCGGCCGGCCACGGGCACCTTCCTCATTTGACTCAGCGGCGATGCGATGGCTCCAACCAAAGACAAGACCTTCACCGTCGAAGACCTCTGGCACATCGAGCGCGTGGGCGGCATCTCGCTCTCGCCCGACGGCGCCCAGGCCGTGTGCTCGGTCGCCAACCATTCGATGGAAGACAACAAGGCGCGGTCCAGCCTGTGGCTGCTGTCGACCTTCGGCGGCGGCCCGCGCCGGCTCACGAGCTGCGGCGAGAAGGACGGCCAGGCTGCCTGGTCGCCGAGCGGCGAAGCAATCGCCTTCCTCGCCCGCCGTGAGCAGCAGGGCCGCAAGGACGAGACCGCACAGCTCTATCTGATCGCCCCCGACGGCGGCGAGGCGCGGCGGGTGAGCGGCTTCGCGCCCGGCATCGAGGCCTTCAAGTGGTTCCCGGACGGCAAGCGCATCGCCTTCGTCTCATGGGTCTGGCCGGGCCTGAAGGGCAGCAAGGCGCAGGCCGGGGCGTTCAAGGAATTCAGCGAGCGCAAGGAAAGCGGCTATGTCACCAGCGAAGCGCAGTACCGCTACTGGGACCACAACCTACCGATGGGGCGGGTCGCCCACCTGCATGTGCTCGACCTGTACACCGGTCGCGTGCGCGACCTCTTCGAAGGCAGCGACCTCGAGCTCACGCGCTCCGACCCGGATGCGAATTGCTTCGACATCTCGCCCGACGGCCGGCACATCGCGTTCGCCTTCGATCCGCAACCGCAAAAGCAGCTCGACCATTGCCTGGCGCTGGCCGAGATCGACGTTCGCAGCGGACGCACGCTGCGCATCGCCGTCGACGCCGAGTGGGATTTCACGGCGCCGCGCTACAGCCCCGATGGCCGGAGAATCGCCTTCATCGCCAGCCACCAGGGCAGGAAGCACACCATGCCCGGGCAGCTCGCGCTGCTGCGGCGCGGCGGCCCGCGCTCGTCGCCGGACGGACAATTTTTGACTGCCCCCGAGGACGCCGCGGCGCAGCGTCCGCCCCCGCGAGGGGGAGCAAGGAAACTTGGGGCGGCCCAGCGTTTCCTTGTGAGCGCCGACTGGGACCGCTCGATCAACGCGCCACTGCGCTGGACAGCCGACGGCGACGCCGTCTGCTTCACCGCCGAGGACCGCGGCCGCTGCCATCTGTACCGCTGCGGCATTGCCGACCGTGCACCGACCGTCGCCGTGCAAGGCGGCTGGGTGCAGGGCTTCGACGTCGCTGGCGACGTGGTAGCCAGCGTCGCCGATGCGAGCGACCACCCGGCGCGGGTGCATGCCCGGCGCGGCGATGAGGCGCCCGTCCGACTCGAACGCTTCAACGACGAATTGCTGGCGCCGTTCAAGTTCGCGCGTGCCGAGGAGGTCGCGTTCGACGGCGCCGGCGGCGAGCCGGTGCAGATGTGGGTCGTCCACCCGCCCGGGTTCGTGCACGGCAAGGGCGCGCGCAAGCGCAAGTTCCCGCTGCTGCACTCCATTCACGGCGGCCCGCACGCAAGTGCCGGCGACACCTTCCACTACCGCTGGAACTCGCAGCTCTTCGCGGCGCAGGGCTATGTGGTTGCGAGCGTGAATTACCACGGTTCGAGCGGCTTCGGCTTTGCCTTCCTCGACAGCATCACGCACCGCTGGGGCGAACTCGAGCTGCAGGACATCGAGGCCGCCACCGACTGGCTGCTCGCCCAGCCCTGGGCCGACGCGAAGCGCGTGTTCGCGGCCGGCGGCAGCTACGGCGGCTACCTTGTCGCCTGGATGAATGCGCACGTCGCGCCGGGGCGCTACCAGGCCTACGTCTGCCACGCCGGCTGCTTCGACTGGACGGCGATGTTCGCCGAGGACGCCTACCCCTGGATCGCGAAGGAACTGGGCGCGAACTACTGGGACGACATGGCCAAGGTGCATTCGCAGAGCGCGCACGCCTTCGCCGCGACGATGGCCACGCCGACGCTCGTCGCCCACGGCGCGCTCGACTACCGCGTGCCCGATACGCAGGGCCTGGCCTACTACAACACGCTCAAGGCCAAGGGCGTCGACGCACGGCTGCTCTGGTTCCCGGACGAGAACCACTGGGTACTCAAGCCGCGCAACAGCAGGCTCTGGTACCGCGAGTTCCTGGCCTGGCTCGAGCGCCACGACACGCGCTGAGTCCGGGCTCGGGCGGGCGCGTGCGAGCGCGCCGGGCGACGCGCCGCGGTCTCAGCGCCGCCGGGCCGACGACTGGCCGAGGGCTTCCACAAAGGCGGCCAAGCGCTCGTGGACGCCGGTGCCCAGCCGCCCGGCCACGGCCACCGCGGCGCGGCCGCCGAGCATGCGCGCGAAGACGTCGCGCACATCCGCAGCGCTGACGGCTTCGATGCGCCGCGCAAGCTCCGCCCGCGAGCGCACGCGGCCGTGCACGTACAGGCTTTGCGCGGCGTCCTCAAGCAGGCGGAACGGCCGCTCCTGCGCGCGCACGGCGCGCACCGCGATCTGGTTGCACGCACGCTCCAGGCCGACGTCGTCGGTGGCGTCGGCATGCTCGCGCAGCAGGCGCGCGATCTCGCCGAAGAGTTCATCGAGATGCTTAGGCGCCGTCGTCGCCTCGATCACGAACTGCCCGCACAGCGCCGTCACGTCGGCCGAACAGGCGGCGTAGTAAACGAGCGCACGCCGCTCGCGGATGGCGTCCATCAGCGGCGAGCTCATGCCCTCGCCGAACAGTGCGGCGGCAACGACGGCCGACGGATCGTCGCCCGCGAGGCTCGCAATCGGAAAGCCGAGCACGACGTGCGTCTGGCTGCACCCGGACTGGCGGCGCGACTTCACGCCGCCGAGGTAAACCGGCTCGTCGACCCGGTTCTCGCGCCCCGCGGGCATGGCGCCGAACGCCGCCTCGGCGTCAGCGACGACGCGCTCGGGGGCTATGTTGCCGGCGACGCCGACGATCACGTTGGCGCCGGTGTACTGCCGCTGCACGTAGGCCTGCAGCTCGGCGCGAGTGAAGCGCTCGATGTTGCGCCGCCGGCCGATCACGGGCTGGGCCAGCGCATGCGTGCCGTAGCAGGCGCTGTCGAACAGCTTGTAGGCGGTCGCCAGCGCGTCGTCCTCGTCCTCGGTCACCTCGTGCAGGATGACCTGGCGCTCGCGCTCGAGCTCGGCCTCGGGGAAGGTGCTGTGGCAGACGATGTCGCCCAGCATGCGCACGAAATCCCCCGCGTGCCGGGCCAGACCGCGCATGTGAAAGGCGGTGTGGTCCTTGTCGGTGTGCGCGTTGACCTCGGCGCCCAGGCGTTCGGCGTCGAGGTTGATGCGCTGGCAGTCGCGCCCCAGCGTGCCCTTGAAGGCCATGTGCTCGACGACGTGGCTGATGCCGTTCTCGCGCGCGCTCTCGTAGGCGCTGCCGGTGCGAACGAACACGCTCGCGCTGGCGCTTTCGAGATGCGGCAGGCGGATGGCGACCACGCGCACGCCGTTGGCGAGGGTGGCGAGCGTGGTGTCGGGGTCGCGGGCGGTGTCGGTCATGGTGTGCCCATGTTAACGAGGAGCCTGTCGCCGCCCTGCCCCCGTCCCGGCTATGCTTGCCATGTGCGCCGCGCTGCGGCGATATCGCGATCACCCCGCCCGCCACCATGCTGATCAACTTCTTCTTCACCTTGCGCGCCGCCAAGCTGCCGGTCTCGGTCAAGGAGTACCTGGTGCTGCTCGAGGCCATCAAGGCGGGCGTCATCGATGCCGACGGCGACGACGCGAGCGGGCCGACGGTCGACAAGTTCTACTACCTGTCGCGCGCCGCGCTCGTCAAGGACGAGGCCAACTTCGACAAGTTCGACCGCGCCTTCGCGGCCTACTTCAAGGGCGTCGAGATGCTGGCCGATTTCACGCAGGACATTCCGCTCGAATGGCTGCAGAAGAAGTTCGAGCTCGAACTCTCGCCCGAGGAGAAGGCGGCGATCGAGAAGATGGGCTGGGATGATCTGATGGCCGAACTCAAGAAGCGCTTCGAGGAACAGAAAGAGCGCCACGAGGGCGGCAGCCGCATGATCGGCACCGGCGGCACCTCGCCCTTCGGCGCCTACGGCTACAACCCGCAGGGCATACGCATCGGGCAGGAGAAGAGCCGCAACCGCAGCGCGGTCAAGGTCTGGGACCAGCGCCAGTACAAGGACTACGACGACAACCTCGAGCTCGGCACGCGCAACATCAAGGTCGCGCTGCGCCGCCTGCGCCGCTTCGCGCGCGAAGGCTCGGAAGTGGAACTCGACCTGGACGACACCATCCGCTCGACTGCGGCGAACGCCGGCTGGCTCGACATCAAGATGGTTCCCGAGCGCCACAACAAGATCAAGGTGCTGCTGCTGATGGACGTCGGCGGGACGATGGACGAGCACATCCACCGCGTCGAAGAGCTGTTCTCGGCAGCCAAGAACGAGTTCAAGCACCTCGAGTTCTACTACTTCCACAACTGCGTCTACGACTTCATGTGGAAGAACAACCGCCGCCGCTACAGCGAGAAGTTCGCGACCTGGGACCTGATCCGCAAGTACAACAAAGACTACAAGCTGATCTTCGTCGGCGACGCGACGATGAGCCCGTACGAGATCCTGCAGCCCGGCGGCAGCGTCGAATACAACAACGAGGAAGCCGGCGCCGAGTGGCTGCAGCGGTTGACCAATGCGTTCCCGAAATTCGCCTGGATCAACCCCGAGCCGCAGGGCGTGTGGGGCTACCGGCAGAGCATCGCTATCATCCAGCAACTCGTCAACCAGCGGATGTTCCCGCTGACGCTGCCCGGGCTCGAAGGAGCGATGCGCCTGCTGAGCAAATGATCGCTACGCCGCGCACCGCGGCTGCGCTGTGCGCGCTGTTGCTGCTGGCCGGCTGCTCCAGCCTGGAGCCGTTGTGGGCCGACCTCAACGGCCGCCCACCTGGCACAGAGAGCGTCTCTGCCGAGGACAAGTCGCCCCCGCAGCCCGACGCGTTCACGCTCGACGTGCAGGCTCCCGAGCCGCTGCAAGGCGTGCTCGCCAAGCACCTGGATCTGGCGCGCTTTCGCGACGCGCGCGTGGCCGGCGCCGTGACGCCGCTCGAACTCGACCGCCTGATCGCCGCCGCGCCGGCGCAGGCGCGCGCGCTCGCCGAAACGCAGGGCTACTTCGATGCCGAGGTCAAGGTCACGCGCGACCATGCCGAGCTGCCGCGGGTCGTCGTCGCGGTCGTCCCCGGGCCGCGCGCGCGCATCGTCGAAGTCGGTCTCGACATCGAAGGCCCTCTGCTCGAGGCCAAGGACGCCGGCATCGAGGCCGCGATCGACACCGCGGCCATGCTGCTCGAGCAGTGGCCGCTGGCCGCCGGCGCGCCGTTCACGCAGGAGGCGTGGGCTTCGGCCAAGAGCGGCACGCTCGCGCGCCTTCAAGGCGCGGGCTACCCGCTGGCCCGCTGGCGCAGCACGGCGGCCAACGTCGATGCGACGACCCAGCGCGTGAACCTGCAGCTCGTCGCCGACAGCGGCCCGCTGTTTCGCATCGGCACGCTGCGTATCGAGGGCTTGTCGCGCTACGACGAACAGGTCGTGCGCAACCTGCTGGACTTCGCGCCAGGCGAGGTCTACACCGAAGCGCTGCTCGCGCAGTGGCAACGGCACGTTCAGCGCTCCGAGCTCTTCGAGGCCGCGGTCGTCGAACTGCTGGTCGAGCCCGAGCGCGCCGACGCGGCGACGGTGGTCATCGGGCTGCGCGAGTTCCCGCGTCAGCAGGCGACAGTCGGCATCGGCTACAGCAGCGACACCGGCGCGCGGGCAACGCTGGACTACATGCACCGCCGGCCCTTCGACTGGAACATCGTTGCCACCAGCAAGTTCGAGCTCGGCAAGCAGAAGAACGCGTGGACCGGCCAGATCATCTCGCACCCGCTGCCCGACCACTACCGCGACCTCGTCTCGGCCAACTATGAACGCCTCGACCAGGATGGCGAGGTGCGCACCTCGGCCGGCATGCGCGCCGGTCGCACGCAGGACACCGACGAGTTCGGGCGCCAGTATTTCGTCGCCCTGCAGAGCGCCACCGTCGAGAGCTCGGCGCCGACGACCGCGGCGCGTGCGGCGACGCTGAACTACAACTGGGTCACGCGCAACATCGACAGCATCGCGCTGCCCACACGCGGCACCGTCTTCGCCGCCCAGACCGCCGGCGGCTACGCGTTTCGCACGACGTCCGAGAACGGTCCGTTCGCGCGCGCACTGGCCCGCGTCACCGGCTACCTGCCTCTGGGCGCGAACTGGAACCTGCAGGGCTACGTCGAGGCCGGCGAGGTGTTCGCGAAGACCGATACCGGCATTCCCGACACGCTGCTCTTTCGGGCCGGCGGGCAGGACTCGGTGCGCGGCTACGACTACCGTTCGCTCGGCCCGATCCAGAGCGGCGTCGTGACCAGCGGACGCATGCTGTTCACGTCCAGCGTCGAGCTGGCGCACCCGATCTCGGAGCGGATTCCGGCGCTGTGGGGCGCCCTCTTCGTCGATGCCGGCAACGCGTCCAACACCTGGGGCCAGATGCGGCCGGTGGTCGGCGTCGGGCCCGGCATCCGCTGGCGCAGCCCGGTCGGCGCGCTGCGCGTCGACCTCGCCTACGCTGTCGACCTGCACCGTTGGCACCTTGAAGTCAGCCTGGGGATCGCACCATGAGCGATTCGCCGACGACGGAAGTCGCGCCGCAAGCGCCCGCGACGATGCCACCGCGGCGCTGGCGCGCGATGGCGTGGGGTCTGGTGGCCCTCGCGCTCGTGCTGGTGCTGGCGCTGGCGGCGCTTGCCTGGGCCGTCGGCAGCAGCACCGGCACGGCGTGGCTGCTCGGCCGGATACCGGGTGTCGCGGTGACCGCGCCGCAGGGCGCACTCCTCGGCGACTTCTCCGCCGAGCGGCTGGAGATTGCGCTGCCGGGCGCATCGGCAGGCAACCGCGTCGTCATCGGCGGCCTCGCCTCGCGCGGCCTCACGCTGACGCGCGCGGCGTCCGGCGCGGCATGGCTACGCATCGGCGCCGACAGCCTGCATGCCGATCGCGTCGACGTGCTGTTCACGCCCGATCCGAATGCAGCGCCGATGACCGAGCCGCAGAACCTGCAACTGCCGGTCGAGGTCGAACTGCGTGCGGTCGACGTTGCCGAGATTCACGCCGCGCAGCTCGGCGAACGTCCGGTGCTCGGGCTGCGCACGGCCTTGCACCTGGGCGCCAACGGCGGGCTCTCGCATCGCATCGACAGCCTCGCGCTCGTGTGGGACCGCGTCGCCGTGAGCGGCGACGGGCGCATCGCCAGCGTCCCGCCGTTCGAGGTGCAGGCGCAGCTCGCCGTCGAATCGCGGCCCGGCGAGTCCGCGCCCAGCGCCGGCGTGCCGGCCGCCTTCGACGCCACCGTGGGCGTCCGCGGCCCGCTCGCGAAGCTGGACCTGCAGGCCACGCTGCGCGGCAGCCTGCGCAGCGACGCTGCCGGCGCGAGCCCCCCGTCGCTGGACCTCAGCGCGAACGTGCTTCCCTTCGCCGCCTGGCCGCTCGGCGCACTTCAGGCAAAGACGCAGTCGCTCGACCTGGCCGCGCTCTTGAGCGGCGCGCCGGCGACCTCGCTCAGCGGCAGCGCGGTCCTGCAGAGCAGCGCGATCGACCATCCGGCACTGGTGGACATCACGCTCGGCAACGCGCGCGCCGGCCGCATCGACGAAGGCCTGCTGCCGCTGCGCTCGCTGAAGGCCGATGTGCGTGCGCGGCCCGACGACCCGCGCAGCATCGAGATCCATGCGCTCGATCTCGCGCTCGGAACCGCGACCGAGACCGGCGGGCGTGTGCAGGGCAGCGGCGGCTGGACGCCACAGCAAGCCACGCTGGCGGCGACCTTGACCGGACTCGCGCCGCGCGTTCTCGATGCGCGCGCGCCGGCCATGCACCTCTCGGGCCGTGCCGATCTCACGGCCGAGCATTGGTTCGACAACGCCGGCGCCCCGCCCACCCTCGCGCTGCGCGGCCGGATCAACGGCAGCTTGCCGCAGAGCGGGCGCCAGGCGAGCCTTCAACTCGATCTCGACGCCACCGCGAGCTCGAACCGCGTCGACCTGCGCCGAGCCACGCTGCAAGGCGGCGCGTCGCGAGCCACGCTCGCCGGCCGCGCCGTTCGCCAGGGCAATGCCGAATGGCGCGTCGAGGGCGCGGGAACGCTGTCCGACTTCGACCCCGCGCAGTGGTGGCCGGGCGCCGAAGGCTCGGCGTGGCGCAAAGCGCCGCACCGCGTCAACGCCAAGTTCGATCTCGACTGGCTGCTGCCGGCGGCGCCGCTCTCGCTGCAGCGCCTGGCCACGTCGCGCGGGCAAGCGGCCTTGCACGTGGCCGACAGTCTCCTCGGCGGAACACCACTAACGGCTGACCTCAGTCTACGCGGCGAGGCGGCAGCGGGCCTGGCGGCGAGCGGCTCGCTCACCGTCGCCGCGTCCAAGCTGGCGCTGCGCGGACGGCTCGCCGCGGACGGCAACGACCACTGGAGCGTCGAAGCGCACGCTGCCGACCTCGCGGCCTGGTCGCCACTGTTGCAGCTCGCGCGGCCGGCCGGCAAGCCGCCGCTCGCACTGTCCGGCGTGCTCGACTTCGAGGCCAGCCTCGACGGCCGCTGGCCGAAGCTCGCATCGCAGGGCCAAGCCACGCTGAAGGACGCGCAGGCGGCGAGCTTGCACCTGGCCAGCGCGGCGCTGCGCTGGTCGGCGTCGACCGCTGCGCAGGCGCCGCTGGACGTGCAAGCCGACATCGAGCAACTCGCACTCGGCGCGCAGAAGCTGGACAAGCTGCGCCTCGCGATTCAGGGCACGGCGGCCGAGCATCGCATCGCGCTCGACGCCGCCGGCCCGGTGCGCCCGCCGCAGTGGGTGGACGCGCTGCACGGCGGCGGCAGCGCCGCCGGCCCCGCGCGCGAGGCGCCGACGGGCACGCTGGCCACACTTCGTGCACAGGGCGCATTGCAGTTCGACCCCGCGTGGCAACAGCCGCTGCGCTGGCACGGCCGCTTGCTGCAGCTCGATGCGCGCCAGCGCGGCGGCAACGCGCCCTCGCCGTGGCTGCGGGTCGGCGAAACGGATCTCGACGCGCAGGTCGACCCGCTCACGCTAACCCCTAAAGTCATTGTCAGCGGCGGGCGCGCCGAGCTGACGAGCCTGGCGCTGCGCTGGAGCGAGCTGCGCTGGCAAGGCGGCGCTGCGCCGCGGCTGGATCTGCAGGCCGAGATCGAGCCCTTTGCCGTCGCGCCATTGCTGGCGCGGCTGCAGCCCGAATTCGGCTGGGGCGGCGACCTCGTGGTCGGCGGGCGTGCCGTCATCCACAGCGCGCCGAGCTTCGTCGCCCAGGTCGAGTTCGGCCGCCAGCGCGGCGACCTGAACGTCACCGACGAGGCCGGAACGCTGCCGGTCGAGTTGACCGATCTGCGCCTCGCGCTCGACGCCCAGGGCGGCGTGTGGACCTTCAAGCAGACCGTGGCCGGCGACAAGCTCGGCGCCATCACCGGCAGCATCAGCGCGCGCACCGACGCGCAGGCGCTCTGGCCACCCGCCAATGCGCCGCTGCAAGGCGCGACCGAGCTGCGTATCGCGAGCCTCGCCACCTGGGGCGCGTGGGTCCCCGCGGGCTGGCGCCTGCAAGGTGCGCTGCACGCCAGCGCGGCGTTCGGCGGCCAGTTCGGTGCGCCTGAGATCACCGGCCGCATCGAAGGCAGCGGCCTCGGCGCGCGCAATCTCGTCGAAGGGATCGACGTTCACGACGGCGAGCTCGACATCGCCCTGGGTGGCGGTGCGGCGAAGATCGTCAAGATGCAGGCCCGCGGCGGCGACGGCAGCGTGCAGTTCAGCGGCGGCATGGTGTTCGGCGCGTCGCCCGAGGCCAGGCTGCGCGCGGTCGCCGACCGCCTGCTGCTGCTCGGCCGCGTCGACCGCCGCATCGTCGCCAGCGGCGATGCAGCGCTCAAGCTCGACGCCCACACGGTGCAGCTCGACGGCCGCTTCACGATCGACCAGGGCCTGATCGACATCAGCCGCGGCAATGCGCCCACGCTGGGCAGCGACGTTGTCGTGCAGCGCGAGCCCGCCGCCGCCCAGGCCGACGAGCCGGCAGCGCGCACTGCGTCGACACGGGACGTGAAGCTGAATCTCGCCTTGAACCTCGGGCCCGCGCTGCGACTGCGCGGGCGCGGGCTCGACACGCGCCTGCAAGGCGAGCTGCTGCTCACCTCGCCGGACGGCAGGCCGGCAGCGAGCGGAACCATCAACGCGGTGCAGGGCACTTACGCGGCCTACGGGCAACGCCTCGCGATCGAGCGCGGGGCGATCAGCTTCAACGGCGCGATCGACAACCCACGGCTGGACGTCCTCGCGCTGCGGCCCAACCTGGACATCCAGGTCGGCGTGGCCATCACCGGCAGCGCCAACACGCCGCGCATCGCCCTCTATTCGGAGCCCGATCTGCCGGACAACGAGAAGCTGTCGTGGCTCGTGCTCGGGCGCGCGCCGGAAGGGCTGCCCGGCAGCGACACCGCGCTGCTGCAGGCGGCGGCAATGGCGCTGCTGGCCGGCAAGGGCGACGGGCCGGCGTCGCAGTTGCTGGGCCTGAATCCGCTCGACACGCTTTCGGTGCGCCAGTCTGACGGCGCGGTGCGCGACACGGTGGTCAACGTCGGCAAGCAGCTCAGCCAGCGCTGGTACATCGGCTATCAGCGCAGCCTGACCGCGACCGCGGGCAACTGGCAGTTGATCTACCGCCTTGGTCAGCGCATCACGGTGCGCATGCAGGCCGGCATCGACAACGCCATCGACTTCATCTGGTCTTGGCGCTGGGAGTGACCCCGGCGCACCGACGAATCAAGCCGCAGCGGCGCGCTTGGCGGCCTCTTCGTCGTTCAAGTCCTTCTTCGAGAGCTTGCCGACGGCCGTCTTCGGCAGCTCGGCGCGGATCTCCATCGCGCCGATCATCTCGTGCTTGCCGAGGCGGTCCTTCAGGAAGGCCTTCAGCTCGTCGAGCGTGAACCCCGCCGCGCCGGGCTTGAGTTTGATGAACGCCTTGGGCGACTGGCCGCGGTACTTGTCGGGGATGCCGATCACGCAGACTTCGGCCACCGCCGGGTGCGCGTAGATCGCTTCCTCGATCATGCGCGGGTAGACGTTGTAGCCGCTGCACAGCAACATGTCCTTGGTGCGATCGACGATGGTGACGAAGCCGTCCTCATCGAGGAATCCCACGTCGCCGGTGCGCAGGAAACCGTCGGCGGTGAAAACCTCGGCGGTCGCCTTGGGGTTGTTCCAGTAGCCCTTCATCACGTTCGGGCCCTTGACGCAGATCTCGCCGCGCTCTCCCGGCGCCACGTAGCGCGATAGGTCATCGATGCTTGCGAACTTGAACATGATGCCCGGCATCGGCATGCCGCACGAGCCCGGCTTGATCGGGCCGGCGGGCGGCGAAAAGGTGCCTGCCGGCGACGTCTCGGTCATGCCCCAGCCTTCGCCCAGGCTGCAGCCGGTGAGCGCGAGGAAGCGCTGGTAGACCTCGACCGGCAGCGGCGCGCCGCCGGAGCCGCAGAACTTGAGCGAGTGCAGGTCGAGCTGGTCGACCCCGGGCGCGTTGTTGATCGCCGCGTACATCGTCGGCACGCCGGGGAACACGGTGACCTTCTTGCTGGCGAGGTCCTTCAGCACCGCGTCGAGGTCGAAGCGCGTGTGCAGGATGTTGAGCGCACCCAGGCGTATCCCGAGCAGCATGTTGACCGACAGCGCATAGATGTGAAACGGCGGCAGCACGGCGAGGAAGCGCTCGTGGCCTTCCTTCAGATCGGCGCCGCCGAACGCGCTCGTCAGCCAATACTGCTCGTTGGCCGCGCTGAGGTTGGCGTGCGTGAGCATCGCGCCCTTGGGCGTGCCCGTCGTGCCGCCGGTGTACTGCAGTACCGCCAGCGCGTCCACGGGGTCGCCGATGTCGTGGCGCTGGTAGTTGCCGTCGTTGTCCAGCAAGCTCGCAAACGCAATGTGACGGTCGTCCCAGGCGACGTCGCTGAGCAGCTTGCCGGCACGCAGCTGTTGCGTCACGGGGTCCGGGCGCGCGCTCATCTCGCCGACGGTGCCGACGATCAGCTTCTTGAGCCGCGTGCTCGCGAGCAGGCGGTCCATCTGCGGGTAGAGGGCGGCGAAGTCGAGCGTGATCAGGATCTCGGTCTGGCTGTCCTCGACCTTGTGTTCGAGCACGCGCTCGGCATCCAGCGGCGAGTAGTTGACGACCACGCCGCCGGCCTTGAGCACGGCGAAGAAGCCGATCAGGTAGTGCGGCGTGTTGGCGAGATACAAGCCGACATGCACGCCCGGACCGACGCCGAGCTGCTGCAGGCCCTTGGCCGCGCGCGCGACCAGATCGCCGAATTCGCGGTAGCTGAACTGGCGGCCCATGAAGTCGATCGCCGGCCGATCGGGCCAGCGCGCGACGGCATCGTCGAGGATCAGGTCGACCGCGCGGACCTTGATCTCGCTGTCCCAGGCAAGGCCCGCTGGATAGCAACTCGTCCAGGGTGTGTCCGTCATGGCTTGTCTCCTTGTTGAAGGCTTGCGGTCGCTGGTGGCGAACGTGCCCGTATCGAGGACCACTCTACCCGACAGGCCCGCTGGCCGAGGCGGCATGACAAAATCCGCCCTTCTCGCCGTAGTTCAATGGATAGAACGGCCGCCTCCTAAGCGGCAAATACAGGTTCGATTCCTGTCGGCGGGACCACCGGATCGCTCGTGACGGGCCGAGGACAACGGCTGGCGTCATATGAGTTCGACCGTTATTTTTTGCGCACGATACACGATCTCGCGGCGCCGGCATCTTTGCCAATCCGGCGGCATACCTTGGGCGCGAGCACGGGCACCCGAGGCGGCGCCCGCGCTTCTGGCATTCAATCCGCCCTTGAGTTCGATCGATACCCCAGTGCACGAGCGAGGTGAGGCATGAACCGAAGAACGTTCCTGGTCGCGGCCAGCATCGCCGGTGGCGGCTTCCTGGTCGGTTGCACGAGTTCCTCGCGCCAGCAGTTGCGCAGCGGCGCGTTGCCGCTGCGCGATGGCCAGATCGCGCTCAACGGCTGGGTCAAGGTGTCGCCAGACGGCAGCGTCACCGCGCTGATCGGCAAGTCCGAGATGGGCCAGGGCGTGCAGACCGCGTTGATGATGCTCGTCGCCGAAGAACTGGATTGCGGCTGGCCGGCCATGCGCTTCGAGACCTCGGGCGTCGATCCCTTGTACGGCAACGTCGCCGGCCTCGCCGAGGGCGTACCGTTCCGCCCCGACGACGACGGCGCCGCAGCGCGCAGCATGCGCTGGGTAATGACCACTGTGATGCGCCAGATGGGCTTCATGATGACCGGCGGCTCGTCCAGCGTGAAGGACCTGTGGCTGCCGATGCGCGAGGCCGCGGCCGTCACCCGCGCGACGCTGGTGGAGGCCGTGGCGCACTCTTGGTCGGTGCCCCCCGCGCAGGTCAGCGTCAGCGAAGGTGTCTTCAGCGGCCCGGGCGGTAAGACGATGAAGCTCGGCGATGCTGTCAGGCTGCTCGGTGCGAACCCGAAGCCGGCGTCGGAATTCACGCTCAAGTCGCCAGCGCAATTCACGCTCATCGGCAAGCCCATCCCGCGCAACGACGCATCGGCGAAGACCGAGGGCAGCGCCATCTTCGGCATCGACGTGAAGCGCCCCGGCATGCTCTACGCCGCGGTGCGGATGTCGCCGGTGCTCGGCGGGCAGGTCCAGTCCTTCGATGCCGTCAAGGCCAAAGCGCTGCCCGGCGTCGCCGGTGTCGTGCGCTTCGAAGGCGCAAACGGCGGCAGCGGCGGTGTCGCGGTGGTCGCCGATCGCTATTGGCGCGCGTTCAAGGCGCTCGATGCCGTCGATGTTCACTTCGCCGATGGGCCGATGGCGGGCGTCTCCAGCAGTGCAATCGCCGAGCAGTTCGCGAAGACGCTGGACAGCGAAGAAGGCTTCAGCTACTGGAAGATCGGCGACGCCAACGCCGTTCTGGCGGCCAGCCCACGCAAGATCGAAGCCGAGTACCGCGCACCCTTCCTCGCCCATGCGACGATGGAGCCGATGAACTGCACCGTCGAGTACCGCGGCGACAGTGCGACAGTCTGGGCACCAACGCAGACACCGGGCTTCGCGCGCCGCGCCGCGGCCAAGGCACTGGACCTGCCGGAGGAGAAGGTCGAAGTTCACGTCACCTACCTGGGTGGCGGCTTCGGCCGCCGGCTGGAGTCGGACTTCGTCGGTCAGGCCGCGGCGGTCGCGAAGAGCTTCCCCGGCAAGCCGGTGCAGTCGCTCTGGAGCCGCGAAGAGGACATGCGGCACGACTTCTACCGCCCAGCCTGCGTATCACGCTTCGCGGCTGCGCTCGACGAGCAGGGGCGCATCGCCGCCTGGCGCAACGTCTCGGCCGGCCAGGCCATCGTCCCCGGTTACCTGCCGCGCAATGCGGGCATGCCGGGCATGGGGCCGGACAAGACGGCGTCGGAAGGCGCGTTCGATCAGGCCTACGAGTTCCCGGCCGTGCGCGTCGGGCATGTCACCGCCCCGCTGCCGGTGCCGGTGGGCTTCTGGCGCAGCGTCGGTCATTCGCACCAGGCCTTCTTCAAGGAAGGCTTCGTCGACGAATGCGCGCACGCTGCCGGCGCCGACCCGCTGCGCTACCGCCTCGCGCTGCTGGCGAACCATCCACGTCACCGTGCGGTGATCGAGCTTGCCGCCGCCAAGGCCGGCTGGGGCGCACCGCTGGCCGATGCGAGCGACGGCGCGAAGAAGGCGCGCGGCATCGCGCTGCACGAGTCGTTCGGCTCCATCGTCGCCGAGGTGGCCGAGGTGTCGCTGAGCGCCGACGGCCGGATCCGCGTCCATCGCGTCGTGTGCGCGATCGACTGCGGCCTGGTCGTCAACCCGAACATCGTCGCCCAGCAGATCGAGAGCTCGGTCGTCTTCGGCATCACGTCGGCGCTGTACGGCCGCATCGACATCGAGGGCGGCCGCGTCAAGCAAGGCAACTTCCACGAGTACGCGCTACTGAGGCTGAACGAAGTACGTGTTCACGGGGTACCCCGTGAACACGTACCTGAACGAATGCCCGCAGATCGAGTGCCACATCGTCGCCAGCAGCGCCGCACCCGAGGGCGTGGGCGAGCCCGGCGTGCCGCCGGTGGCGCCGGCGCTCGCCAACGCCCTGTTCGCGCTCACCGGCAAGCGCCTGCGCAGCCTGCCGCTGGCGCTGCCTGAGGAACCGCCATGACGACACTCCACATCAACGGCCAGGCCCGGGAACTCACGATCGACCCGGGGACGCCGCTACTCTGGGTCCTGCGCGACGAGCTCGCGCTAACGGGCACCAAGTTCGGCTGCGGCATGGCCTTGTGCGGCGCCTGCACGGTGCACGTGGACGGCGTGCCCACGCGCGCCTGCGTGACGCCGGCCGATGCGCTGGAGGGCAAAAGAATCACGACCATCGAAGGCGCGTCGGACGCCACCTTCGCCGCGGTCAAGGCGGCCTGGGTGGCGCTGGACGTGGCCCAGTGCGGCTACTGCCAGCCCGGGCAGGTGATGGCGGCCACGGCGCTGCTGCGCACCATTGCGCAGCCGAGCGACGACGACATCGACCGCGCGATGTCCGGCAACATCTGCCGCTGCGGCACCTACCCGCGCATCCGCGCCGCCATCCATGCGGCGGCGAAGAACCTGGCCGGCTGATCGCGGCACGCGATGCGGGCGCGCAGCCGTGCCGCCGCGCGGGCGTCATGATCGTCGGGCCGCGGGCCGCTCCCGCATAATCGAACGCGTTGCCCTTGATCCCACCGATGCCGCCCTCCCCCGACCTGCCGATCTTCAGGCACACGCTGCGCGTGTACTGGGAGGACACCGATGCCGGCGGGGTGGTCTTCTACGCCAACTACCTCAAGTTCTTCGAGCGCGCGCGCACCGAGTGGCTGCGCTCGTTCGGCCACTCGCAGCAGCGCCTGCGCGACGAGACCGGCGCCATCTTCGTCGTCGCCGAAACCTCGCTGCGCTACCTTCGCCCTGCGCGGCTGGATGACGTGCTCGTCGTCACGGTGCAGGTGCAGGGCGCCGGCCGTGCCAGCCTGCTCATCGATCAACAGGCACTGCGCGGCGACGAGCTGCTCGCCGAAGGCACGATACGCATCGGCTGCGTCGACGTGCAAAGCTTTCGCCCACGCCGCATTCCCATCGTCATCCCCGCATGAACCAGGATCTCTCCATCATCACCCTCGTGCTGCACGCGAGCCTCGTCGTGCAGATCGTCATGGCGGGGCTGCTCTTCGTCTCGCTGGCGAGCTGGAGCGTCATCTTCGGCAAGGTCTTCGCGCTGCGCGGCCTGCGCGCCGGCAATGACGAATTCGAGCGCGAGTTCTGGGCCGGAAAGAACCTCGCCGACCTCTACGACGGCGCGGCGCGCAAGACCCGCATGTCGCCGATGGAGCGCATCTTTGCCTCCGGCATGCGCGAATTCCTGAAGCTGCGCGAGCGCCGCGTCGCCGACAGCAGCACGCTGCTCGACGGCGCCCGCCGCGCGATGCGCGCGAGCTACCAGCGCGAGCTCGACGCGATCGAGTCCAACCTGTCGTTCCTGGCCTCGGTCGGCTCGGTGTCGCCCTACGTCGGCCTGTTCGGAACGGTGTGGGGCATCATGCATGCGTTCATCGGCCTGTCGAACCTGCAGCAAGTGACTCTGGCCACCGTCGCACCCGGCATCGCCGAGGCATTGGTCGCGACCGCGATCGGCCTCTTCGCGGCGATCCCAGCGGTGATCGCTTACAACCGCTTCGCGCGCGACATCGACCGCTTCGCGATCCAGCTCGAGACCTTCATCGAGGAGTTCTCGAACATCCTGCAGCGCAGCGCGAGCCAGGTCGCCCCGCCCGCCGCGGCGACGCCGCGCTGAGGAATCACGATGGTCACGCTGGTCCGCCGCACCGGTTCGCGCAGGCGAACGATCAACGAGATCAACATGGTGCCCTTCATCGACGTGATGCTGGTGCTGCTGATCATCTTCATGGTCAGCGCGCCGCTCATCACGACCGGCCTCGTCGACCTGCCCTCGGTCGGCAAGAGCCGCCAGCGACCCGAGCACGTGATCGAGATCGTCGTCGCGCCCGACGAGACGCTGCGCGTGCGCATCGACGGCAAGGCCGAGGGCGCGGCGCTGCCGCTGGCCGCGCTGAAGACGCGCGTGCTTGAAGCGCAGGGCGGCAATGCCGAGACACCGGTCGTGATCTCGGCCGACCGCGCGGTGAAGTACGAGGCCGTCGTCAAGGTGATGGACGCGCTGCAGCGCGCCGGCGTGCAGCGCGTGGGCCTGTCGGTGAAGAACGCCGGCGGCTGAAACGGTGTTGAAGCGATGAGCACGCAGGCCCTGGACCGCGACGCGTTGATGCCCGGCGCAGCGCAGGGGCGGGCGAGCGGCATCGGCCTCTCGCTGCTGGTTCACGCGGGGCTCATCGTCGCGATCGCGTTCGGCGTCAGCTGGCGCAGCCGCACGCCCGAGGCGCAGCAGGCCGAGTTGTGGGCCGCGGTGCCACAGGCCGCCGCCCCGCGTGCGGCGGAGCCGCCGCCGGTGATCGAAGCCAAGCCACTGCCGCTGCCGCCGCCGGTCGCCAAGCCCGTGCCTCAGGTCGAAGAGCCAACGCCTGCGGCGCCCGACGCGCAGATCGCGATCGAGAAGGCCCGCATCGAGAAGTTGCGCAAGGAGCAGCAAGCCGCCGAGCGCGAACGCGAACGCAGGAAGCTCGAGGCCGAGAAGGCCGCTGCCGACAAACTCGCAGCGGAGAAGTTAACGCAACAGCAGGCCGACGCGCTGAAGAGGCAACAGCAGGCCGAGGCGCAGAAGAAGCAGCAGGCGGCCGAGGAGCGCGCGGCCCAGCAGCGCGAAGCCGAACGCAAGAAGAACATCGAGCGCATGCTCGGCCAGGCTGGCGCGAGCGGGGACGCCGGCACCACCGGCACCGCGGCACAGTCGGCCGGCCCGTCGGCGAGCTACGCCGGACGCATCAAGGCGCGCATCCGCCCGAATATCGTCTTCGCCGACGAGGTGGCCGGCAACCCGACCGCCGAAGTCGAGGTTCGCGCCGCGCCCGATGGCACGATCGTGGGCCGCCAACTGGTCAAGAGCAGCGGCGTCGCCGCCTACGACAATGCGGTGCTGCGCGCCATCGACAAGACCGAGGTGCTGCCGCGCGACGTCGACGGCCGAGTGCCGGCGTCGCTGCTGCTGGTGTTTAGGATGCGCGACTGACTCTCGTACCACGCCATGGCCGACCCCCAGATCATCGGAGATGCCCAGTCCACCGCCGCGAAGGCAAGCAACAGCGATCTGCTGAGTCTGGAGCCCGGCCTCGTCGAGAACGCGCTCACGCAGGCGCTCCCGTTGCCCGACATCATGTTCGGCGGCGCCGTGCTTCTGCTCGTGATCATGACCCACGCACTCTGGATACGCATCATCACCGGCTCGTTCCTCAAACGCTTGGATCTCTTTCGCGTCCGCGCGTCGCTGTGGCGAGCCGATGTGCTGTTCGCCCTGGTTGTGATGGCGCTGCTCGCGCTTCACCTGACCGAGATCGTGATCTGGTCGGCGGCACTGATCTTCGGCAGTATCGTCGACGGCTGGGGCAAGGCCGCATATTTCGCGGCCAACTGCTACACCGCGCTCGGCGAGCCGTTTGCGCTGCCGCACGCGTGGCGCATCGTGCCGCCGATCATCGCCATCTCGGGCATCTTCACCTTCGCCTGGACGGCCAGCGTGCTGGTCGACTTCGTGTCGCGCTACAACGCCATTCGCGACGGCATCCTGGCCCGGCGCAATGCGCACGCCGACGCGCATCACCGCCTGCCCTGAGCGCCCTACAACATCGGTGCCACCAGCGATGCCGCCCCCTCGAGCAAGCGCTGGCGCGCAGGGCGCGCATGCCAGGCGGCGGCGTCCAGCGGCTTGGACTGGCGTGCATACGTGCGCTGCAACTCGCGCAGCGTGACGCTGAAGGCGCGGTCGTAGACGGCCAGCATGAGTTCGAAATTCAGGTGCAGGCTGCGCATGTCGAGGTTCACGGTGCCAAAGAGCGCGAAGCTGTCATCGACCGTCACGCTCTTGGTGTGCAGCAGGCCACCTTCGAACTGCAGGATGTGCGCGCCTGCCGCGAGCAATCCATCGAAGAAGTCGCGGCTCGCGTAGGTGACGAGCTTGGAGTCGTTGACGGCGGGCAGGATGATCGTCACCTTGACGCCGCGCAGCGCGGCGTTCTGCAGCGCGAGCACGAGCGCGGGATCGGGGACGAAGTACGGCGTCGTCAGCTCGATGCGCCGACCGGCGGTCGCAACCGCATCGACGAGAATGCGCAGGTTGGCCGAGGTGTCCACCCCCGGGCCGGAGGGGACGACCTGCACCAGCGCCTCGCCACCGACCGCACGCCGGGCCGTGAACGCGGCCTCGCTGGAGGCGACGAAAGGCTCGCCGGTCTGCAGGTTCCAGTCGAACAAGAACACCGCGCGCAGCGCCGCCACTGCCGGCCCCTCGATGCGCGCCATCGCGTCGACCCACTCGCCGACGCCGGCATCCTGCTTGAAGTAGCGCGGGTCGACGAGGTTCATGCTGCCGGTGTAGGCGACGCGCTCGTCGACGACGACGATCTTGCGGTGCAGGCGCAGGTCGGCGCGCTGGAAGACGAGGCCCAGCAGGCCGAAGTCGAGCGCCACCTCGAGCCGGATGCCGGCCGCGCGCAGGCGCGCCGGCCACGTGGTCTTGAGGAAGGCCTTGCTTCCGAGGGCGTCGAGCAGCACGCGGCAGCGCACGCCGCGCGCGGCGGCGCGCTCGAGCGCAGTCGCGACGTCGTCGGCGGTGCCGCCGGCATTCCAGATGTAGAACGCCATGTCGATGCTCTCGTGCGCGGCGTCCAGGTCACCGATGATGGCGCGCAGGATGGTCTCGGCACCGCCATGCAGTGCGAGCGTCGAGCCCTTGAGCACCGGCAGGCCGGCGGCTCGCTCAGCGAGCGCGGCCAGTCCGCGTTGCGCGGGTGGCAGCGCCGTCAGATCGGCCTCGTCGAGCTTCCACAGCGGCATCGCGACGGCCGGGAAGCTGAGGTAAAACGCGTGCGCACGTGCCAGCCGCTTGCGGCCGATCGGCCGCTCGCCGAACAGCAGGTAGAGCAGCAGACCGAGCAGCGGAACGCTGGCCACGAGCATCAGCCAGGCGAACGCGCTGCCGGGAGGCCGGCGGACCCAGATCACGCGCAGGCCGACTGCGATGACGATGCCGACGTGCGCTGCCAACCCCGCGGCTGCAATGATTGTTTCGTGCATCGCGGCAAGGGTTCCGCGATCACAGCGCCATCGAGACAGGGCGCATCGCCGTCGAGCACCGCACAGTTCAGGGTTGCAGGACGATGTTGGCGACGTAGCTCAGCGTGCGCGTACGCGTGTTGTCGGCGTCGGCGCCAACCGCGACGCCGATGATGGGCGGCACCTTGGCGCTTTCGTCGCCGAACAGCTTGGTGAAATCGGCAATCACGTCGCGCCGCTCGGACTTCCACTGGCGCAGGCGCGCCGGGCCGCTCTCGAGGACGATGTAGCGCATGCGGCGCGTGAACGCATTGTCGAGTGCGGTGCCGACCGGCAGGTTGGTGTCCCACACGTAGCACACGGTCGCCGTCGGCAAGGGCTCGGTCGACTTGCTCTGTGCGATCTTGTGCAACTGGCGTTCGACGAAGGGCACCTGGTCGAGCGGCATGTCGAAGAACACGCAGACCTTGACCGCCGTGTCGTCGCCCTGCTTGGTGCGCAGGTCGGCGGCGGCCGCCGGCACGTCGACCCGCCATTGCCAGGACAGCGTCGCGCTCGGCGCAGCGCTGCGCAGTGGGTGTGCGAGGTTGCCGTAGGACTCTTCGGCCTCAACGCGCAGCGCCTTGCGGCCATCGAGTTCGACCACCGAGAAACGGGTGTACGGCTTGGTCTGCCCAGGCAGGCCGATCACATGCCAGGGCGGCGGTGCATCGGGACCGGACTCGGTGAACGGTGTCAGCAGGTTCGCATCGGCGGCGAGCACTGGTGCTGCGGCGGCGAGGCAAGCCATCACGAAGAGACAGCGAAGCGATAAACGAATGGGCATGGTGACCTCCGGCTACAGACGACAGGCGCCGAACGGCGCAGCGCGACCGATCGTAAACGAGATGCAGGAATGCCGTCTCGGCGCGGCGTTCACCCGCGTCGCCAGCCATGAGAGCGCGCCGCTCATTCGAGCAATCGCCTGGGCGCGCGCGGATCGCGTCCAGATTCAGACAGCGCTCGAGGCCGAAGCCGAAGTACGCGACGACGGCAGCGCGAGCACCGCGGCCAGGATCAGCTTCTTCTGGTGCATGCGCAGGATGGTCGTTAGCCAAAGCACTGCCAGCCGGCGGCCAGGCGGGTCGCGATCGTCACCGCGCACAGCGCCGCGAAGCCGTAGGCCCACAGCGCGAAGTGCTGCGGCCACACGCACATCAGCACGAAGCAGGCGAGCGTCTCGGTCGCCTCGGTCAGCCCGCCCAGGTAGTACAGGCCCTTGGCGGGATAGGCGCTGCTGGCCATCTGGCGCCGCTCGGCCATCACCGCGAAGGCCAGGAAGCTGGATGCGGTGCCGATGAACGCCGCCAGCAGCACCGCCGCCGGCAACGCGTTGGCCGAAGGCTCGGCGATCGCGAACGCGAGCGGGATGCTGGCGTAGAAGATGAAGTCGAGCGCGATGTCGAGGAAGGCGCCGCGATCGGTGGGCCTGGTGAGCCGGGCCACGGCGCCGTCCAGCCCGTCGGCAAGCCGGCTCGTGAGCAGCAGCGCCAGACCCCAGCCGAAGCGATGCTGCGCGATGGCCAGCGCAGCCGCCATGCCGATGGCGAACCCGGACCAGGTCACCGCATCGGCGCCGATGCCGGCGCGCACCAGCCGCGTGGCGATGCGGTTCAAGCCCGGCTTGAGGGCGGCGATGGCGTAGCGGTCGAGCATGCGCCCGGAGCGTCAGGCGTCCATCACGAGGACGGCTTGCAGCCAGTGACAGCGCAAGGCATCGGCGAGCCAGGTCGTGAAGTCAAAGCCCTCGCCGGCCGCCGTCAATGCCTGCGCCAGACTGACGCCACGCGCCTGTGCCTGCATGAAGGCCAGGCCACGGGCGTCGATGGCCCGAACCGCGCCGCGCCAACCGTCGCGCGACACGACGATCGACTCGCCGGTTCCACGCTGCATGCGCTCGCGCACGGCAGCGAACGCGGCCTCGTCGCCGGCGGCGTGGGCAGCGTGGATGCTCGCCAGCGGCCAGCGCGAGGTGAACAAGGCGAGGCCGGGCATCGGGCGCAGGCGCAGGCGCGCCGGGTCGGTGCCTTGCAACAGCATCAGCGACGCGGCATCGGCCACGGCATCGGCGGCGCGCTTGCAGCGATGCAGAGCGAGGTCCATCCATGCGCAGTCCGCCAGGTATGGCCATGCTGAAAGGCCCGCGTGGTTCGCGATCCACTCGGGCAGCGCGGCACCCCACTCGCCCAAGTCACCACGCTGCGGCGGATGCGCGTGCCAGAACTCGCGCGCGAGTTGCGCGAAGTCGTCTGCGCCGAGCAGCGCGCGCAGCGTCGGGCAGGCGACGCCGAGCGCGCGCACGGCCGACGCATGCGCATTGGCGCGATACGCGAGCAGGCCGGGCAGCGCCGATGCTTGGGCCTCGGGCGCAACGAGCGCTGCAATCAGGGCCCGCTGCCGACGCCCCTCGTCGTGATGAAGCTCGTCGTTCATCGGCTTTCGGCCTGCATGCGCGCGGCCGTTGCCGCTTGCCCGAGCAGCACGTCCAGGGCGGGCAGATCGGTGTCCCACTCGATCAGGGTCGGCAGCGGGCCGAAGCGGCGCAAGGCATGCGAGTACGCGGCCCACACGTCATCGCGAACGCAGCTGCCGTGGTCGTCGATGACGATGCCGAAGTCGCTCTGCTCGCAGTACCCCGCGAGGTGAATCTGGCCGACCATGAGGCGCGGAATGGCGTCGATGAACGCGCAGCACTCGGCGAGCGGATCGGCCGCGTGCGCGTTGAGCGCATTGACCATCAGGTTGTTCACGTCGAGCAGCAACTGGCAGCCGCTTCGGCGACACAGCGCCGTGAGGAACTCGGCCTCGCCCATCTGCGCGCGATCGTCGAAGCTCAGATAGGCCGACAGGTTCTCGACCAGGATCGCGCGGCGCAGCCGCTCCTGCACCCGCGTCACATTGCGAACCATGATCGCGAGCGAGGCCTGGGTGAATGCGATCGGCAGCAGGTCGTTGGCGTGAAGGGTCGGCCCGTCGGCGACAGCCGGCGCGCGCGCGAACGCGACGTGGTCAGAGATGCGAACCGGTTGTACGCGGCTTGCGAGGCGTGCCAGTCGATCGAGATGCCATGGGTCCAGACCGACCGCCGAGCCCAGGCCCAGGCCCACGCCGTGCAGGCTGAGCTCATAGCGCTTGCGCACGTCGCCCAGAACGGCCAGGGCCGCGCCGCCATCGCCGAAGAAGTTCTCGGAGTGAACTTCGACGAAGCCCAGTGCGGGCTCGCGCTGCATGAACTCCTGGTAGTGCGGCTGGCGCAGGCCGATGCCAGTCTGCGCCATGGTCTGGGCCCCGGCCGGTTGGGACATCGCGTCGGTCCTCGATGGCCGCGAGAAGGCCCTACTTCTTGATCGCGGCCTTGGCCTGATCCTCGCTCTTGCCGCCCAACTTCTGGCACGTGCCCTTGGCGACGTACTTCCAGTCGTCGACGACGCCGTCGGCCTTGGACTGGCCAGCGCAGGAATGCGTGCCCGATAGATTGGCGCAGTCGTTCTGACCGGCCTTGGCGACGCCGAAGCACTTTTCCTTGCCCGCGGGGTCGGCCGCCGCGGCGACATCGAGCAGGCCCAGCGCGAGCACCGAGGCGAGGGCGGACGAGGCAATGAGTTGAGGGTTCACGTTTGGACTCCTGGAGCTTGGGGCCGGGCGCGGCATAGCGCCGGCCGACGGGCGGCTGCGAGCATTGCGCCCGGCAGCCGGCAACAGGCGAGCATAGACCATGCCCGTCTGCCCCGCACGACGCGACTCCGGTTCAGCGTCCGAGCAGCAGGTGGTCGAACAGCTGCGCGCCGCCGACACCGCCGAGCGGCACCAGGATGGCCCTGAACAGCGGCTGATCGAAGGTCTTGGCGAAGGCACCGGCCTGGTTGGCGCGGACTTCGGCGATCAAGTCCTTGAACGGCTCGACGAGCTTCTTCCTCGGGTCGTCGTCCGCGAGGCCGCAAAGCCAGCGCAGGTCGGCGTTCATGCGGCCCAGCGCCACTGTGCGCGTCCTCTCGGCGCCGAACTTCAGGATCAGCGCGAGCACGATCAGCCACAGCAAATAGGCCGCGGCGCCGACGGCCACCGGCAAGGTCACCGACCAGTTGTCGAACAGGCGGCTGCGCGCGACGACCAGCAGCGCGAGGACGACGAACGGCCACATGACGAGCGGGGCGACGGCTTGCGAGCGGCGCGCAACGACCTGCACGTCGATCCAGTCGTCGAGCAGCGTGTTGCGCCGCACGGCGGCATCCGGCGGCTCCGCGTCGCGCTGACGCGGGTCAGCAGCCATTCGAACCGTCCATTCGGCGAAGTGCGCCGGGCCGAAGCTACTGGCGAACGCCGCCACCGTTTCGTCGGAGTAGGACGTGCGTGCACGGTTCAAGTGCCACACGAAGCGCGACAGCAACATGGTCGCGTCGGCCACGGCGACGACCAGCAAGGGCAGCAGCAGCAGCGTTGCGTAGAGCGCCCAGGCGACCAGGTTGCGATGCTGTTCGCCGCGCACCGGCACCTCGGGCACCTGGCCATCGCTGAAGGTGATGAACAAGGCCAGCATCAGGCCGACCGTGCTCACATACCAGATGACGGTTCGCGTGACCCGCGCCGAGGTCGTGCCGCGGCCCACGTATTGCAGCCAGAGCTTGTTGAAGCCGTCGACGGCTGGGTTGATCGCCCCGCGCCAGGCGGCAATGCTGATCGCCGCGAACCGGCTGGCCGCGCCGTGATCGGCGAGCGAGCGACCATCGAGGTCGCCCTCACCCACCGGAACGTGGAGCCAGGCCGAGTCTTCCTTCATCGCCTTGCGCGCCGTGGCCCAGGTCGCGTCCAGCCCCCAGGCGATGACCATCAGCGCGATCAGGTGCACGAGGTGCGACGGCCACGCGCTCACGCCCTCGAGCCAGGCGACGGGCTCGCAGTCGAGGCAAGTTGCCTTGCCCGTGACGCGCCACAGCGTCCACGCCCACATGAGGCCGATCAGTACCGCGATGACGAGCGGGAAGCCTCGCCGTGCCGCACGCGTGGCCAGAGGCCCGCGGTCAGGGTCCTGCGAATACAGGCCCAGCAGCACGCCGGCCGACGTGAGCGCTGTCAACAGCAGGATGTCGACAAGATCCAAATGCCCCGGCGAGGCGAACTCGATGACGGAACCGACGGCGAACGAGAGCAAGCCCACGTGCAGCGCGACGAGGGCGGCGGTCAGCAGGTCGATGTGCTCGTTACCGTCGTCCGGTGCCAGCTTGGGCAACACGATCGCGCGTGCCCGCCGCATCGACGGCGTCGATGGCCAGACCAGCAAGGCGCTGCCGAAGACAGCCGTCAGCACGAGGGCGAGCACCACACGAGACGCATTCGACTCGGCTGGCCGGGTCGTGAACGCGTACCCCGCCAGCGGCACCGCACTGCTGCGACCGATCTCGTAGATCGACGGGTTGTCGAGCGCCTCCTTGGTCGCTGCGTCCTCCTCGTCGCGGCAGGCCGGGTCGCGGCAGGCCGCGCGCCGCGCGGCGAGATAACTGGCCGACTGGTAGACGTCGCGCAGCGGCGGCGTGCCGGCCTGCAGCGCCAACCTCGCCTTCCCGCCGCCGCTGGCGGCCGAGCCCTGGGCCGCCAGCGGCACGCGCGGGAATTCGAGCGGCAGGCTGGTGCCGACGACGAGGTTGCGCGTGAAGGCCAGCGTCGCCGGGTGCAGGTAGCGCGCATCCATGTCGGTCGTGAAGAAGACCTTGTCCGGGAACGTGTCGTGCAGCGCCTGCAGCACGAGCAGCTTGTCGTGAACGTCGTTGGCGAGGATGCCGATGGCGCCGATGCGCCCGCCACCGCTGGTGCCGTCGCTGGCCTTGAGCGACGACGCCATCCGGCGCAGATAGTCGAGCTGGTCGCGCGACTCGGGCCACTCGATCGCCGACGGCGCGTCGGGCGATCTGGCGGACGAACTCTTCTGTGCGCCGTCGCCCGCGTTCGCGGCCCCTTCGCGCGTCGTTACGCCGTCCAGGCCGCGGTAGAAGTAGACATCCTCGAACCGTATCGACGTCTGGTCGCGCATGCGGTGCTTGAGTTCGCTCACCAGCGCCTGTGCATAGAGCGAATCGCGCTCGGCGACGAGGACGACGCGGCGCTCGCTGTCGCCGGGCAGGCGCAGGTCGAGTTCCTTGACGATGCGTTTGAGGACGTCGGCGTCGGTTGCGATCATGCGTTTGAAATGCACGTCGACCGCGCGCCCGTCGGGATCGGCGATCTGGCCGAAGCGCTGGTTGAGGAACTTGTCGATCTTCTGGCCGTTCAGCTCTTCGAGCTGATGATCGGCCGCTGTCGCGAGCGCGTTCAGCACATCGGCACGCGACATCAGCCAGTAGCCATTGCGCACCTGCTTCGCGGCTTCGTCGCGGGCGGACGGGTACGCCGCGCTGGCGGCTGGCGCGGGTGCGACGGCGACGTCGCCGTTCACCGCCGGTGCACTTGCCGCTTCACGCGCCTTGAGCTGGGCTTCGAAGTCCGCTTGCGTGGTCACGCCGCAGTGCTTCTCGCGCTCTGCGTGGTCGCCCTCCCTGGGCGGATAGAAGTCGTGGTTCTTGCTCGCGCGATTCAGGCCGGCGAGCCCGATGCGCAGGTTGTCCGACGACGAAGGCCCGATCAGGACCAGGCGCGGGAGCTTGCACAGGTGGGTCGGAATCAGGCTACCGAAGATGCGCGCCATCGCCGTGAGCTTGGCCTGCGGCAGCGCGGTCTCGTCGATCCAGAGCAGCACGATCTGCGAATAGCGCTCACCCTTTCCCCTGGCACCATCGCCGCGAAGCAGCGGGCGCTCAGCGAGCACTTCATAGGGCACGATGAGGCTGCGCTGCTCGGCGACGGCCTCTTTGCCCGCCGCGCCGCTGGCGGCCTCTGTCGGCGCGCTCAGCTCGGCCGGGTCGGCGATGTCGAATTGCAACAGGCCGATACGCTCGGCGTTCTCGGGCACGTAGCCCTTGGCCTGCAAGCCGGCGAGCGTCGCATAACGCGTCCGGCGCCGGCTCTCCTCGGCGCCGACGAAAGGGTTGCCCGGAACCAGGGTGGCGATGACCAGCACCTCGTCCCGCGCGCCGTCGTGGTTCTTGTCCTTCAGGCTGGCCATGAACCGGCCCGCGTTGCGGCGCGCCTTCAACTGCTCGCCGCTCTCGCAGTTGGGGTCGGCCTTCTTCTCCGCGCCCGGCTTGCCGCAGCGCGCGGCGCGTTCGGTCTCGTAGCGGCGCAGCGCGAAGAAGGGGTCTTCCCACAGACGCGCATCGACCTCGAGGTCGACCTCCGGCGGCGGCTGCGCGCGCTCCTTCTCGGGCGGCCGAAGCTGCTGGAAGGCGTGCGGCACCAGGTACGTGCTCGAGACGAGCGCGACGATGACGGCGATGCCCGCCCACGGAATGTTCGTGCTGCTCTGATCGGACATGGCTTGCTCACCTCACCCAAGAGGCGGTTCGGCGGCGACGCACCGCGTCGGCCTGCACCTCGGTCCACCTTCCCCGCAGCGAGCACGGGGGCGCCTTCAGTTCATTCTAGGCAAGAGACCGGTCCCACGCACATCCCTACTTCAAAGCCACGACGCGCTAAGGACGTTAGGGCGGCGCTCCGTAGCCGCCGCCACCGGGCGTCTCGACGACGAACACGTCGCCGACCTCCATCGTCGTCGAGCCGATGTGGCCGAGCAGCTCGCTGCTGCCGTCGGCGCGCTCGACGCGATTGACGCCCAGCGCGCCCGCCGCGCCGCCGTCGATGCCGAACGCCGGCACGACGCGACCGTTGGAGAGGATGGCCGCGTTCATGCGCTCGAGAAAGCGCACCCTGCGCACGCCGCCGTCGCCGCCGTGCCAGCGCCCGGCGCCGCCGGAGCCGGTGCGGATCGCGTAGCTTTCGAGGCGCACCGGGAAGCGGAACTCGAGCACCTCGGGGTCGGTCAGGCGCGAGTTGGTCATGTGCGTCTGCACGACGCTCGTGCCGTCGAAGCCGCCGACGACGCGGCCTGCGGCGTCGAACTTCGCCCCGGCGCCCGAGCCGCCGGAGATGGTCTCGTAATACTGATGACGCTCGTTGCCGAAGGTGAAGTTGTTCATCGTGCACTGGCTGGACGCCATCACGCCGAGCGCACCGTAGAGCGCGTTGGTGATGCAGCTCGAGGTCTCGACGTTGCCGGCGACGACCGATGCCGGCGGCTGCGGGTCGAGCATCGAGCCGGCAGGGATGATGACCTTGAGCGGCTTGAGGCAGCCCGCGTTGAGCGGAATGTCGTCGCCGACCAGCGTGCGAAAGACGTACAGCACGGCGGCCATGCAGACTGCCGTCGGCGCGTTGAAGTTGTTGGTCAGCTGGGCCGACGTGCCAGTGAAATCGATCTCAGCGCAGCGGTCGGCGTGGTCGACGCGGATCGCAACGCAGATCTGCGCGCCGTTGTCCAGCGCGAGCGTGAACGCGCCGTCCTTCAAGGCGCCAATGACGCGCCGCACCGACTCCTCGGCGTTGTCCTGTACGTGGCGCATGTAGGCCTGCACGACATCGAGGCCGAACTGGTCGACCATCTTGCCCAGCTCCTGCACGCCCTTCTCGTTGGCGGCGATCTGCGCCTTCAGGTCGGCCAGGTTCTGCTGCGGGTTACGCGACGGGTGCGCGCCGCCCGAGAGCAGCGCCAGCATCTCAGCTTCGCGCAGGCGCCCGGCATCGACGAGCTTGACGTTGTCGAGCTGCACGCCCTCTTCGTCGATGCGGGTCGAGAACGGCGGCATCGATCCCGGCGTCACGCCGCCGATGTCCGCATGGTGGCCACGGGAACCGACGTAGAAGAGGATTTGCCCACCCTCACCCCCGCCCTCTCCCGCGAGCGGGAGAGGGTGAAATCCTCCCTCTCCCCGTGGGAGAGGGTTGGGGTGAGGGTCATGCGCCCACACCGGCGTCACCACCGTCACATCGGGCAGGTGCGTTCCGCCGTGATACGGGTCGTTGAGCACGTAGACATCGCCCGGCTGCATGCGGCCGGCGTTGCGCGCGATCACGGTCTTGATCGATTCGCTCATCGACCCGAGGTGCACCGGCATGTGCGGCGCATTGGCGATCAGGTTGCCCTCGGCGTCGAAGAGCGCGCAACTGAAGTCCAGCCGCTCTTTGATGTTCACCGAGTACGCGGTGTTCTGCAATTGCAGCCCCATCTGCTCGGCGATGTTCATGAACAGGTTGTTGAAGACCTCGAGCATCACCGGGTCGACCTGGGTGCCGATGGCGTGGCGCTCCTCGCGCGCCTGCACGCGATCGAGCAGCAGGTGATCCAGCGCCGTCACGCGCGCCTGCCAGCCGGGCTCGACGACGGTCGTCGCGTTGCGCTCGGCGATGATCGCCGGGCCGGCAATCACGTGGCCGGGCCGGGCCTGCTCGCGCAGCACCAGCGCCGCGTCGTGCCAGCGCCCGCCACTGTAGAAGCGGACGCGCTCGGCCACCGGCGCCGCACCTTCCGCCAGCGCGTCGCTGCGCAACTCGGCGGCGGCCTCGCCGGCGCCCACGGCCTCGACCGACACCGCTTCGACGAACAGGGCGCGCCCCACCATCAAAAACGCGAAGCGCTGCCGATAGGCGGCCTCGAACGCGGCGCGGATCTGAGCCACGTCGCCATACGGGACGACGAGCGCCGAGTCGGTACCTTGATAGCGCACATGCACCCGGCGATGCACCTGCAGCTTCGCGCACGCGACGCCCTGGCGCAGCAACTCGCCTTCAGCGTCAGCTGCAAGACGATCGAGGGTCACAGCAACCTCGGTCATCGCGTCCACAAGCGGCAACTCGATGGCGGCTTCACGCATCACGTTCTGGTCCGCGAGGCCCATGCCGTAGGCCGACAAGACGCCAGCCAACGGGTGCACGAAGACGCGCGTCATGCCGAGGGCGTCGGCCACGAGGCAGGCGTGCTGGCCGCCGGCCCCGCCGAAGCATTGCAGCGTGTAGCGCGTCACGTCGTAGCCGCGCGCGACCGATATCTTCTTGATTGCGTTGCCCATCGCACCGACGGCGACGTCGACGAAGCCTTCGGCGACCTGCTCGGGCATATGCGGCCGACATGTCGCGCGCGCGATCTCGTCGGCCATGGCGTTGAACTTCGCACGCACGATCTCGGCGTCCAGTACCTCGTCGGCGCGCGGGCCGAAGACGCCCGGGAAGTATGCCGGCTGGATCTTGCCGAGCATCACATTCGCGTCGGTCAGCGCGAGCGGTCCGCCGCGCCGGTAGCAAGCCGGCCCCGGGTTGGCGCCCGCGCTCTGCGGCCCGGCGCGAAAGCGCGCACCATCGAAGGAAAGCACCGAGCCGCCGCCCGCGGCGACGGTGTGGATGCTCATCATCGGCGCGCGCATGCGCACGCCGGCGACCTGGGTCTCGAAGGCGCGCTCGAACTCGCCAGCGAAGTGCGATACGTCGGTCGACGTGCCGCCCATGTCGAAACCGATCACGCGCAGCTCCTCGTCATTCAAGCCCAGTTGCGCCGTGCGTACCATGCCGACGATGCCGCCAGCCGGGCCCGACAGAATCGCGTCCTTACCCTGGAACACGTGGGCGTCGGTCAGCCCGCCGGAGGACTGCATGAAGTAGAGCTTCACGCCCGGCATGTCTGCGGCGACCTGCTCGACGTAGCGACGCAGGATGGGCGACAGGTAGGCATCGACGACCGTCGTGTCGCCGCGGCCGACGAACTTCATCAAGGGACTGACTTCGTGCGAGACGCTGACCTGCGCGAAACCTGCCTCGCGCGCCAGTCGCGCCGCCGCCGCCTCGTGCGTCGTATAGCGCCAGCCGTGCATGAAGACGATGGCGACGCTGCGCAGGCCGGCGTCGAATGCCGCCTGCAAGTCGCTGCGAAGCTGCGCTTCGTCTAGCGGCTCGATCAGCTCGCCGTTCGCACCGACACGTTCGTCCGCCTCGATGACGCGACAGTACAGCAGTTCGGGCAAGACGATGCAGCGGTCGAAAATTCGCGGTCGCTCCTGGTAGCCGATGCGCAGAGCGTCGCGAAAGCCGCGCGTCGTCACCAGCAGCGTCGGCTCACCCTTGCGTTCGAGCAGCGCGTTGGTCGCGACCGTCGTTCCCATCTTCACGCATTCGACCAGCTCCGGCGTGATCGGCTCGCCTTCGGCCAGGCCGAGAAGGTGGCGGATTCCGGCGACGGCCGCGTCGCGATACTGCTCGGGGTTGTCGCTCAGCAGCTTGTGCGTCACGAGCGTGCCGTCGGGGCGGCGCGCGACGATGTCGGTGAAAGTGCCGCCGCGGTCTATCCAGAATTGCCAGCGGTCAGCGGTGAGGGGTTGCGTTTGCATGGTAGGTACGTGGTGGATTGACGTGTGGCTCGACAGCGGCGCCCGCGCCCCGCGACCGGCAAAGCCAGAAACACGGCCTGACCAGGTCCGTCACAGGCCGAGGTAGACCCGTCTTACCTGCTCGTCGTGAAGCAAGGAATGCGCATCGCCCTCCATCACGACGCGCCCGGTCTGGATCACGTAGCCATGGTGCGCGATGCCGAGCGCCTTGTGCAGGTTCTGCTCGACAAGGAGGATCGCGACGCCGCCGGCGTTGATGCGCTGGATCACGTCGAGCACCTTGGTCACGAACTTCGGTGCGATCCCCCACGACGGCTCATCGAGCATCAGCAGGCGCGGCCGCGCCATCAAGCCGCGTGCGATGGCCAGCATTTGTTGCTCGCCGCCGCTCATCGTGCCGGCGAGCTGGTTGGCGCGCTCTTTGAGGATAGGGAACAACTCGAACATCTCGTCGACGCTAGCGTCGACTTCAGCGCCAATGTGCCGCGTGAACGCGCCAAGTTCCAGATTGCGGCGCACGGTCAGGCGCGGGAACAAGCGCCGCCCCTCGGGCACCAGCGACAGGCCCAGCGGCACGCGCTCATGCGCCGGCACGCCACCAAGTTCTAGGCCGGTGAAGCGAATGCTGCCGGCGTCGGCCTTGTTCAGTCCGGCGATCGCGCGCAAGGTCGTCGACTTGCCGTTGCCATTGCCACCGACCAGCGCGACGATCTGCCCCGCGTCGACGCGCAGCGACACACCGTGAAGCGCGGGCACACCGTCGTAGCTGACGTGCAGGTCTTCAACCGCCAACGGCGGGTCGATCGCGACGACCGGCGGGATCAGTTGCGGCGCCGCGGTCATCACTCGTCTCCCAGATAGGCCGCGATGACCAGCGGGTCGGCCGAGACCTCGGCCGGCGTGCCATCGGCAATCTTGAGGCCGCGATCGAGCACAACGATCTTATCGGCGATCGGCATGATGCCTTCGAGAACGTGCTCGACGATCAGGCACGCGATGCCGCGATCGCGAATGGCCAGCACGACCGCGACCATCGCGCGCACCTCGCTCGGGTTCAGGCCCGCCATCACCTCATCCATCAGCAACACGCGCGGCTCGATGGCCAGCGCGCGCGCCACGGCCATGCGTCGTTGTTCGCTGATCGTGAGGCTGCCCGCCGGTCGGTCGGCCAGGCGCTCGATGCCGACCAACGCGAGCCAGCGCAACGCCTCGGCGCGCGCCGAGGCAACGCGCCGGTGATGCAGCAGTGCCGCGGTAAGAACGTTCTCGCACGCGGTCATGCTCGCGAACGTGCGCGCCACTTGAAACGTCCGGGCGATACCGGCGCGCGCGCAGGCTTCGGGCGCCAGCCCCGAGATCGTCATGCCGGCGAGTGTGATGCGGCCAGCGCTCGGTGCATAGAACCCAGCGACGCAGTTGAAGGCAGTCGTCTTGCCCGCGCCGTTCGGCCCGATCAGGCCGACGATCTGTCCAGCGTCGACGCTGAACGAGACGTCCTTGTTGGCAACGATGCCGCCGAAGCTCTTGCTGACCGAGTGCAACTCGAGCAGGCTCATCGAACCACCTCACCCCGCGCCGCGACCGCGCTGCGCCGCGAACGCCAACCGCGGTACCAGCCGATGAGGCCGCTCGGATAGAACACCGCAATCGCGACAATCAGGCCGGCGTAGATGACGGTGTCGGTGCCGCGGCCCGAGCCGCCGAAGGCGGCGCGGGTCAACTCCTCGATCGTCGTCAGCACGATCGCGCCGACCACCGGCCCGGCCAAGGTGCCGATGCCGCCGAGGATGGCCACCAGCGCCATCTTGATCGACAGCGCCGTCGATAGGACCGAACCCGGATCGATATAGAGCTCCTTCTGCGCATACAGGCTGCCACCGAGCGCGGTGAAGAATGCGCTCAGCGACAGCGCCACCTGTTTATAGCGGGCGATGTTGATGCCTATGCTCCGCGCCGCGTCGGGCTCGTCCTTGATCGCACGAAGGTAGTAGCCGACGTAGCTGCGTTCGACCAGTGCCGTCGCAGCCAGCGTAAGCAGCAACAGCGCGAGTGCGAGCCAGTAGTAGGGCAGCTTGTCGGCGAAGACCATCCAAGCCCAGCCTTCGTGCGTCATCGGCACGGTCAGGCCGACCGCGGCGCCGGCGTATTCCCAATTCGTGAACACGATTTGCACGATCTCGGCGACTGCGATGGTCGCCATCGCGAAGTAGTGGCCCTTCAAGCGAAAGCAGGACCAGCCGAAAGCAAGGCTGAGCACCGCGGCGATCAAGCCGCCGACGAGCATGCCGAGCCAGGGGTTGACGCCGAAGTTGAGCAACAGCAGCGTCGACGCGTAGGCGCCTACGCCGTAGAACGCTGCGTGCCCGAGCGAGACCTGGCCGGCATAACCGCCCAGCAGATTCCAGGCGACGCCGAGCTGCGCGCCCATCAGCACGAGGATCAGCAGATTCAGGCTTGCCGCGTTGTCAACGAACATCGGCGCGAGCAACGCGACCAGAACCAGTGCGGTGCCGAACCAATATGTGCGCCGACTCGGCGCGTAGCGTGCGGGCGGCATCATCACGCTTTGCCGAGCAGGCCCTGCGGCCTGAACATCAATACCGCGAGGAATACCACCAGAACGATCGCCATCTTGTACTGCGGCCCGAGCAACAAGCCGCCGACGACTTCGATCACGCCGACGATGATGCCGGCCCAGAACGCGCCGGTGATGCTGCCGAAGCCGCCGAGGTTGACAACGACGAAAGCGATCAGGATGAAATTGGCGCCGACCTCAGGGAAGATCGGGAAGAAGGTCGACAGCAGAGCACCGGCCGCGCCGGCGCAGGCCGCACCTATGCCCCAGGCGAGCGCGAACATCTTGTGCGCGTCGATGCCCATCAACTGCGCTGCCTCCTTGTCGGCCGCGGTCGCCTCCAATGCCGCTCCCCACTTCGTGCGCTGCAAGAACAGATACACCGCCAGCGTCACCACTACCGCGCCCGCACCGGCGACGAGCTGCGGCCGACCGAGCTGCAAGCCGCCAAGCCGCACGGTGCCGGCGACCCACGAGTTCTCGATCGAGCGAAAGTCGGGCTTCCAGAGGAATTGCGCCACCCCGCGCAGCAGGATCATCAGTCCGAAGGTCGTGAAGATCTGGCTCACCATCGGCGCGCCGATGATGCGACGGATCACGAGCCGGTAGAGCAGCACGCCGAACGCGAACAGCATCAGCACGGTGAGCGGCAGCGTCAGCATCGGGTCGAGCGCGTAGAACGCGAACAGCCAGAAGCTCGAATACATGCCGAGCATCATGAATTCGCCGTGGGCGAAGTTGACGATGTCCATCACGCCGAAGATCATCGTCAGGCCGATCGCGACGAGCGCGTAGATCAGACCGATCAGCACGCCCGAGGCGAGCGTTTGGAGCAGGATCTCGACGGTCATGACGGACCCGGGCGTGTTGCGACAGGCAGCCTACTTACGCTTGTCCCAGGCCGGCATCGGCCAGACGATCTCGCGCGAGGCCACATTGAACGGCCAGACCGTGTGGTACTTGCCGTCGACGATTTGCACGAGAATGCCCGAGCCGTAGACGTTCTGCCCGGTCTCGTCGAACTTCACGCCCTTCCACGGCATGATGAGTTTGTTGCCCGGGATTTCGGTCGCCGCAAGCGCCTTGCGGATTGCTTCGGGGTTGGTCGAGCCGGCACGGTTGATCGCGTCGGCCATCACCATGATGCCGGTGAAGCTGCGCGCCGAGTTGCCGGTGAAGTCGGCGTTGTATCGGCTCCTGAACAAGTCGTTGACTTGTTTGATTAGCGGGTTGGTGTTCGCGAGATCGAGCGCCCAGACCTCGCGAGATATGACGTAGTCGGCGTCCTTGCCCAGCGTCTTGATGAACTCTGTGTCGGAGAAGCCCGCATCGTTGGCGAGGATCATGTCCGGCGCGAAGCCGAGTTCCTTGTATGTCTTCATCGAAAGCAGCGCGTCGCCGAGGTACGAAGACTGCAACACGACTTTGGGCGCCGCCGCTTTCAAGGTTTGCACCTCCGAGGTGAGCTGCGTACTCTTGGCCGGGTAGGTGATCTGCTTAACGAGCGTGAAGCCGCTGGCCGGCGCCAGCGTTGCCTCGAGCTTGGTGGTTTCCGTGCCCCACAGCGTGTTCTCGTTGAAGGTCGCCAGCGGGCCAACCTTGATGCCGCGCTTGACTTCGAGCTCCTTCATGAAGTCGAAGAAGTTGCGCACGAACAGGTCGTCGTGCGCCGTCGTGCGGAAGAACCACTTGAAGCCGCGCTGGGTCAGCGAGGCCGAAGACGATTCGGCGTTGAGAAACGGAATCTTGTAGCGCTCGGCGACCTGGCTCGCCGTCGCGGTGACGTTGCTGTTGTAGGCGCCGACGATGGCGACGACGTTCTCCTGGCTGATCAGCCGCTCGGCCTCGGTCGCGCCCGTTTGCGGGTTGCCTTGATGGTCGGCGAACACGAGTTTGATCTTCGCGCCCTTCAGGCCGGGCAGGCCGCCGCCGCCCGCGAAAGGCAGATCGGGAATGCCCTTGGCGCCGTTGTTGATGATGTCGGCCGCGAGTTCGAGCGCGTTCTTCATCTCCGCGCCCGACGACGCCGCAGCGCCCGTCAACGGGTAGATCACACCGATCTTGACTTCCTGTTGCGCCTGCGCGGCAAACGTCAGGCCCAAGCCGAGGGCCGCGGCAGCCAGCGCCCGGATCGCGTTGCTAGGTGGTTCAGATCGATGCATGTTCGCTCCTCGTTGATTGAAATTGCAAGTATCGCGCAGGCTCAGAAGCTGGCCAGTTGGTGATTCAGCAGATCGGTGATCAGCATCGCCCCCGGCGCATGCGTGATGCAAAACTCGGGCCGCGCCTGCGCAATCGCCGCCTGCGGTGTCACGCCGCAAGCCCAGAAGACCGGCAACTCGTCTGCGCGCACATCGACGGCGTCGCCGTAGTCCGGCCGCGACAAGTCATCGATGCCGATCAGCGCCGGATCGCCTAGGTGCACCGGCGCGCCATGCACCGCCGCAAAGCGCGACGTGATCTGGATCGCGCGGATCGCCGCCCGGGCGCGCAGCGGCCGCATCGAGACGACCATGGGCCCGCGAAACGGCCCGGCTGGAACGGTCGCAATGTTGGTGCGAAACATCGCGACGTTCCTGCCTTCGTCGACGTGGCGCAGCGCGATGCCTTCGTCGCGCAGCGCCTGCTCGAACGAGAACGAGCAGCCGAGAACGAAGGTCACGAGATCGTCGCGCCAGAGCTCGGCGACGGCGGTCGGCTCGGCGACGAGTTCGCCATGGCGCCAGACGCGATAGCGCGGCACGTCGATGCGGACGTCGATATCCGTGCCCAGCGCCGGCAACGCCCACTCGCCGGGTTCCGAGACCGCAAGCAGCGGGCAGGGCTTGGGGTTGCGCTGGCAATAGCGCAGAAAGTCGCCCGCCGAGGCTTCGGGGAGGATCACGACATTGCCCTGCACGTGACGTTCGGCGATGCCGCTGGTGTGCGACTGCCAGCGGCCGGCACGGATCTCGGCCCGGGCCTTGGCCGGGCTGGCGTCGCGAAGCAGCGGGGTTTGCAACATCCGGCGGATTGTGGGACCCGCCCCCGGGGCAAGACAAACGACTTATTTTTCTATGTCTTGATCGCTTTTTTCGATGACTTCGCTACGGCGTCGGCGTAGGCGAGCACCGCATCGACAACGCCGCTGGCGCCGCGGCTGCCCGGATCGTGGCGGTACGACAGGTACACCGGCAGCGGCGGCAGCGGGGTGTCGCAGCGCAGTGGCTTGAGCGGCAGCCTGTCGGTCAGGCGGCGCACCGCGGCGAGCGGCAAGGTCGCGATGCCAAAGCCGCCTTCGACCAGTTGCATGATCGCCGAGATCGACGAGATCGCGTGCACCCGCGGCGGCGCCAGCCCGGTGCGGCGGAACAAGTCGAGCAGCGCCAAATGCGGTTGCGAGCCGCGCTGGAAAGTCAGCAGATCGAATTGCGCGAGCTCGGCCAGCGTGTAGCTACGCTTGCGGTGCAATGTGCGCTTGCCGACGAAGGCCATCTCCATCGGCGGGAGCGCCCGGCTACGCAGCCCTTCTCCGTCCGCGGGCAGCGCGGCGAGCGCCAAGTCCAAGGTGCCTCGGCGCAACTGCTCGATGAGCAGCGGCGTCGTCTCCACCGTCAACTCAAGCTCGAAGCCCGGCTCGGTCTCGCGCATGTGCCGCAGCCAGTCGATCAGCCACGAGTGCAGCACCGACTCGATCGCGCCCATGCGCAAGGACAGAGCCCGCGCCGCCGGCGATCCCATTTCGGTCTTGATCTCGCGTTGCAGCGCGAGCATGCGTTCGGCGTAATCGAGGAAGCGCGAACCGGCGATCGTGAGGCGAATCTGCTTGTCGCGCCGGTCAAGCAGAAGCGTTCCGAGTTCGCCTTCGAGCGCCGCGATGCGGCTGGACATCGCCGACTGCGTGATGAACAGCTTCTCGGCCGCGCGCGACATGCTCTTCAGGGAGGCGACCCAATAGAAGGCCTCGACAAAACGAAGATTCAAGATTGCCGGCCCTCGTCAGCAAAGCCCGCGGACAGCCGCGCTGAATCCATGCAGCACATCTGCCCGCTCACGGCGGCGAATCGCCAGTGTGGGCAAGGCTTCAATGGTCGGCTCGGCGTTGGCCCGAGCGACGCGAAATTCACGGAGCGCCTGCAGGTCTAGCATGAACCGCGGGATGTTCCCGAATGAGCGGCCCAAGCGAAACGCCGGCTCGCCAGTGGAGGCGCGGCGGCCGTTCAGAAGGGCTGCAATCCGACGGGTCGACATGCTAAGAGGTTATCCGCAATCAGTAGTGTCCGGCTTAATTGGAGTCAGCCGACGGCAAAGCCAATGCTGACGCGGGTTTCGAGGGATTCATGGGTGTCCACGATTTGAATTTCAGATCGCTGCTTTGCGATGCTCGGGGGTTTGAACCATGCCTATCCGGTTGCTTGCCAAATGACCTGACTCGGACTATCTTCGGGCTGTGGATCCGCGCGGCTTTCCGACCACCCTGCCAGTATTCCAGCGTGTCTTCCCCAGCGACGCTGCCTGCGCCGCCTATCTGGAACAGCTGCGCTGGCCTGGCGGTTTCGACTGCCCGACGAGCGGGACCGTCGGCGAGCCGTACCGTTTCCCGAAGCGGTCGTCGGTTGTCCTGCGGTGCCGTGGCTGCCAAGCTGCTC
>CAIKUF010000253.1 GCA_903830565.1 uncultured bacterium
GCGCTTGCGCAGCACCAGTTTGCCGGACTGGATGTCCCTGCGGCGGACAGGCTTGTCTTCGCCGGGGTCAGCCGAGGTCTTCGCGGTAGATGGCTTGCTCATATCGGTCTGCCTTGCGCATCGAGATGATGCGGATGTCGTCTTCGAATTCTGCGGTGACGACCACGACCAGCGTGTCGCCCAGTGGCCCCAGAGTCACGAACCGCGCCTCGCCGTAGTCGAAACGGCGATCCTCGAAGGTTACGGCCTGCCCCGACTCGATCACTTGCGGCGCGTCGGCCAGGTCGAGACCGTGCTTCTTCAGATTGCTTGCCCGCTTCGCGGGATCGAAGCTGTAGCGCATTTGCCAAGTGTATGTATTGACGTGTGTATGTGCAAGTTCTCGTCGGGTTTGTGTCGGGTTTGCGTCCCGCGGCCGAAGCGGGCGCGACTACGGCGCCTCGCTTGGCACCGTGGATGGGCTCCGCGACTCGCGGCGTGCGATCCAGATCGTCGATGCGCAGATCACGATGCCGCCGATCAACGTCGAACGGCTCGGGATGTCGCCGAAGACGATCCAGCCCATCAGCGCCGCCCACAGCAGGTCGAGGAACTTCGCCGACTGCGTGGCCGAGATATCGGCCACGCGCATCGAGCGCGTCAGGCAGTAGTGGCCGATGCTGCCCATCAGGCCGCAGAGCAGGAACGAGAGCCACTGCATCGTCGTCGGCGCCTTCCAGTGCAGCATGGCGAGCGGGATGCTGAACAGCGTCACCGAGATCGCCTGCCAGACGAGGATCACGCCGATCGTCTCGTAGCGAGTCAAGGCCTTGGTGAGCAGGAACGACGCCGCGAAGAGCGGCGCCGAGCCGAGCATCGCGAGGCTGTAGAAGCCGCCGCCGCCTTGCAGCTTGGGCGCGACGACGATCAGCACGCCGGCAAAGCCGAGCAGCGCCGCGACCCAGCGCTCCCAGCGCATCGCTTCCTTGAACACGAAATGCGCGCCGAGCATGACGAAGATGGGCGCCGTGAAGCCGATCGCGGTTGTGTCGGCGAGCGGGATCTTCGGCAGCGCGAGGAACCACAGGAACAGCGCGGCGGTGTGGATCGCGCCGCGCGTGAGCTGACCGCGGACGGTCTTCGGCCAATAGGCGGCCAGACCGTGGCGCAGCATCAGTGGCGTGAGCACGACGAGGCCGAAGAAATAACGCAGAAACTGCGCCTGAAAGGGGTCGAGCTGCAGCGTCAGCGTTCGCATCAGGCTGTTCAGGATAGCGAACACCAAGCCCGCTGCGCTGGCCCACAGCAGGCCCTTGACCGTCGGCGGCAGGCGGCTCGTTCGGTGGGCGATCAGCGCCGCGCGACGATGCAGGCCGCTGCGCGGCGCGGCGCTCATCCGATGCGGCTCAATGGCTGTAGCACTTCAGCACGTACTCGCCGCGTGCCGTGCCCAGGGCCGCGCCGCGCGGCAACGGCCGCGGCGCACGCCTGGCCGACGAAGGCGCGGCGAGCCATTGCTGCCAGGCCGTCCACCAAGAGCCTTCGTGGCGCCGCGCGCTGCGCTCGCAGTCGCCAGGTGCTATCCACGGGGGTTCCGCACGCGCCGAGTTTGGCGATGGCCTTGAGCGCATCGAACACGCCCAGGCACAGGTCGTCGTCCATCGTCGGCTCGTGGTCGGCTGCGTCCGGGTTCAGTCACGACAGCATGTACACCGTATGGCCCTCGCGCACGAGGTAGCCGACCATCGAGTTGTGCGGCGAGAGGTCGAGGATGTAGTACTTGTTGATCCACGACGGCACGATGAACACCGGCTCGGGGTGTACGGCCCGCGTCTGCGCGTCGTAGCGGATGAGCTCGATCAGGCGGTTGCGAAAGACGACCTTGCCGGGCGTCGCGGCAACGTCGCGGCCGACCTTGAAGTGCGCCTCGCGCTCGGCCGCATGCACGTCCGCGGGGTTGGCCGACTGGTCTTCGATCCAGTTGCCGAGGCCGCGCAGCAGCGGGCCGCCGAAGGCCTTGGTGTTGGCGTGCATTGCGAAAGCCGGTGCGCGTCGCGTTGAATGACCAGGCCGCCCAGTCGGCCTGCGCGAGCGACAGCGAGACAGGCGACAGCCCGCCGGTCAGCGGTGCGGCGGCGGCGTGGAACTCACGGTCCAGACGCTCGGTGGGCGTTTCCTGGTGGTGCTCTTGCAGCAGCGTGTTCATGGCGACGTGTGCACGGCAATGGGGCGTGCATCGCAGCCATTGTGCGACGGCGATGAGCGGCCGGGCTTGATGTCGATTCAGGACTGCGGCGCAGTCACATGGCTGGACAGCACCGAACAGACCCGATCAGGCGAACATCTCCAGCGGAACCGAGAACCGCTTGGCCAGCGCCTTCACCTGCCGCAGGTTGAGCGTGCGCTTTCCGGCCAGCACGGCGCTGACCACGCTTTGCGCGCCCACCTCGTGCAGTTCGGCCTGCGTGAGCCCGTGCTCCTCCATCAGGCTGGCCAGCACCGTGGCCGGCGTGCTCGTGTCGGGCCAGGGGTGCACGCGGTCTTCGTAGGCGCGAATGCGGTCGGCCAGTAGGTCGACCAAGCCACCCAGCGGGTGCGAGGGATCCAGCGCGACTTCATCGAAGACTTGCTCGACGAAGGCAAGCGCGCGCTCGTATTGCGCCTCGTCGGCGATCGGCGCACCGAGGCCCAGCGCCTCGTGCAATGCGGCCCAGTGGTTCGTCACGTCGCGCACATTCATGTCCAGGCTCCTTTGTCGTATTCGCTGTGCGTCAGCACAGCCTTGACCCACACCATGCGGCGTGCGAAGTCGATGCTTGCCACCAGTCGGAACTTGTTGCCGCCGATGTTGAACACGAAGCGGTCACCGACCTTGTCGATTGCTGGGAAGGTTGCGCGCAACTGTGCGAAGTTGCCGTAACTGCCCTTTTCGATCTTGCGCCTGAAGTCCTGCAACGGCTGCGCCGCTTCGGCGTGCAAAGCTGCAAATTCGCGCAGCGCCCTGTTCGAAATGAGCCGCATCGGCATGCGCGTAGTCTATAGCGGATTGCTATATTTGCGCAACCGCCGTGTGCGCCTTGCGAACTGGCGCGAGCAGACTCAGCCGTTGGTCAAAACTGAAATATGCACCGTCAGATCAGCGAATGTGCGTTTAACTATCCAAGTTCCCAATCCAATGACGGCTCGCTGGCCGGCAGGCGGTGCGGGCGAACGACCAGCAATTCGAAGGCGAAGCTCGGGTTCACGTAGGACGAGGGGGATCCGGGGCAATAGGGTGGAAGCATGCCGATCGACTGTTCAGCGCAGTCAATCGACGGAACCACCGAGCGATCGCAACACGCCGCGCCAAAGTTGATCGCGCTCTTCGTGAACCAGCAGGGTGCCAAGGCCGGCGGGCTCTTCCCATACCGACGTCACGACCATGACGATGCCCGATGACGGCTGAACGAACACCGCTTGGCCGAACACACCTTGCATGACGAATGTGCGCTCGCGTAGCGGCAGCAGCCAGAACTGGTAGCCATAGCCGTAGTAGAGCGTCGCATTGCGCGGACGGAACGCATCGGGCTGGCGCAAAGAATCGGTGGCGTCGAGCAGGTACGCGCGAGGCACGACCTGCTCTGCGCCGACCCGGCCATCGTTGGCCAACAGCAAACCCAGCCTCGCCCAGTCGCGCAGAGTGGCGTTGAAACACGAGTAAGCCACTTCTTGCCCGTCTTTGCCTATGCACCAGAACGCTTCGTGCTCGGCACCCATGGGTTTCCACAGCCAATCGGTGGTGAGATCGGCGAGCGAGCGCTTGGTCGCGCTGGTAAGGACGCGGCCCAACACCTCTGTCTCGGCACTCGCATAGGCGAACTTCTGCCCTGGCGCCGAGTGCCGCTCAGACTGTGACCGTAAGACTTCGGTCGTGGACTCCGGGCCGCCACCAACGGCCCGCGCCAAGCGCGCTACATCGTCCTTGCCGTCATAGCGCTCTGAGAACGTCACCCCGGAACTCATGCGCAGAAGTTGACGCAAGGTGGTCGAGCCGTACAGGCTTCCAGCCAGTGAGGTCACATACTTGTCTGCCGGGTCATCGAGCGACTCAATGACCCCGCGGTCGAGCGCAACACCGATCAGCAACGACGTGACGCTCTTGGCCATCGAGAACGACAGAAAGCGCGCATCGTCCGTGCGCCCATAGCGGTAGTGCTCGGCCACGATCTCGCCGTTCTTCAGGACCAACAAGCCCGTCACACGTTGTCGTTCAAGATAGTCGGCAATGCCGCGCTCCGCGAAGCCGTAGCGATATCGGATCGCCGGCGGCTCGGCGACACGCGGGAGCGCAAGGGGCTGTGCCGGGCGCTGCACGATACGGACTTTGACGTTGGACACTTGGTCGAGTGCCGACCATGAACCGACCCGGTAGGGGTTGGCATACATCTGAAAAGCCTTCGGCGCGACCGGATAACCGAGTTCCTTGCCGAGCGCTAGCTCGTCCGGCTCCGCGTATGCGGACAGCGCTCCGCAAACCAGTGCTGCTCCGCACAGAAGCGCTTGCCGAGAAGGTTGCTTGAACATCCGAAGGCTCCTCAACTGAGTTTCCGCGACGGGCATTGAAGGCATAGGTCGTGACTGATCGAACCGTAACGCCTCTCGTCGTTGCAAGTCTACCGAGGCCGCCGATACGCAAGTAGACATGGATCCGCCAGAGTCATGCTAAAACACGCCGCGCAGTCGTTCATGGCCGCTGCAGATGGCGGGGATTGCCGGAAAGCTCCCGGACTGTCTGGCCGTCAGCGACGACTTGGTTGCCGGGTGTGCCGGCAGTGATCGGCTGAGCGGCACCACCACTTCGGATATCGAGCTGCGGGCGGCAACTTCGGCATGTCGATTCTCCGGGCCCGACACAATACCGTCCTTCACCTGCTTACCTCGACAATTGCGAAAGCCGGTGCGCGTCACGTTGAATGGCCAGGCCGCCCAGTCGGCCTGCGCGAGCGACAGCGAGACCGGCGACAGCCCGCCGGTCAGCGGTGCGGCAGTGGCGTGGAACTCACGGTCCAGACGCTCGGTGGGCGTTTCCTGGTGGTGCTCTTGCAGCGGCGTGTTCATGGCGACGTGTGCACGGAAATGGTGTGCATCGCGGCGATTGTGCGATGGGGACGCACGCCCGCTCTTGATGTCGATTCAGGGTGCGCGCTGTTCGCGCAAACCAAGACGGCCAAGCGCAGCGGCGCTTCGCCTAGCCACCGCCATCGTGGGACCCGAGACCAGGGGCCTGGCTGCGACGGCGTTGAGATCTCATGCCCACGCCTCACCCAACGCGCGGGCCTGCTGTAGCACCAGTTCGACTGCCGCGTCCTGCTGATCCGGCGGGTACTTGTACTTGCGCAAGATGCGCTTGACCATCAGGCGCAGCTTGGCCTGGACGCTCTCGCGCGCCGCCCAGTCCACGGTCAGGCTCTTACGCAGGTTCTCGGCCAGTTCCTGGGCGATTCTCTTGAGCGTCTCGTCGGTCAGCTCGCGCACCGCAGATTCGTTGTCGGCCAGCGCGTCATAGAAGCGCACCTCGTCTTCGTTCAGGCCGAGTTGCTCGCCGCGCGCCGCCGCCTCGCGGAA
>CAIKUF010000254.1 GCA_903830565.1 uncultured bacterium
CGTGGACGATGGGTGCCTGCCGCAGCGAGGTAAAGGAGGAGGGACGGGCGAAGCCCGGCCCGGGGGACACGAGCAGCGGCGGGCACCCATCGTCCATGGCCCGCGCGAAACCGTGTACCAGGAACGACTGCAATGGGCCGATAGCCGACCATCGAATCCGGCCCGAAGAGCCGCTGACATGAAGGCATTGATAGCGCAGTTGCGCGTCCGACCACGGCTGCTCATCGCGATCGGGGTCGGCAGCGCGGCAGGAGTCTTGCTGCCCGAATCCATTCACGGCGTCACCCGACTGCTGCTGGCCTGGAACGCGGCCGTCTGGCTCTATCTGATCCTCGTCGGCAAGCTGATGCGCCACCCCGACCACGGCCATCTGCGCCGCCTGGCCACCGCGCAGGCCGAGGGCGCGGGGGCGGTGCTGGCGATCGCGGTCGCTGCCGCGGTTGCCAGCATGGTCGCCATCTTTGCCGAACTCAGCGGCGCCAAGGCGAGCGCGGCAGGGCTGGCCTGGCCGCACGTGCTGCTTGCGTTGGCCACCATCGCGAGCTCGTGGCTCTTGCTGCCCCTCGAGTTCGCGCTGAGCTATGCCAGCCGCTACTTCGTCGCCGGTGAAGCCGGCGGCGGGTTCGACTTTCCGGGCATGGACGAGAGCGCCGACGGCGCCTCGGCCCCGAACTACACCGAGTTCCTGTACTTCTCGTTCACCATCGCGGCCACGGCGCAGACCTCGGATGTCGGCGTCACGACGCGCGCGATGCGCAAGCTCGTGATCGCCCATGCGGTGCTGTCGTTCGTCTTCAACACGATGGTGCTGGCATTGGCGATCAACATTGCGGCCAGCCTGTTCTGACCCGCTCCCGGCGATCAGGCCAGCAGTTGCGGTTCGCCTCGCAGTTGCTCCACGACACCGCCCGTGACCCGCAACTGCCCTTCGATCCACCAGCGCACGGCCAGCGGGTACAGCACGTGCTCACGCGCCAGCACGCGCACCGCGAGCGACTCTTCCGTGTCGCCCGGTAGCACGGGCACGGCCGCCTGGGCAACGATGGGGCCGTGATCGAGGTCGGGCGTCACGAAGTGCACCGTCGCGCCGGCCACCTTGCAGCCCGCTGCTATCGCCCGCCGGTGCGTGTGCAGGCCGCCGAAAGCGGGTAGAAGCGACGGATGGATGTTGAGCAGCCGCCCGGCGTAGCGCGCAACGAAAGGCGCCGTCAGGATGCGCATGAAGCCGGCCAGCAGCACAAGGTCCGGCGCATGCGCGTCGATGGCCTGCGCGAGCGCCGCATCGAAGGCAGCGCGGTCGGCGTAGGCGCGGTGGTCCACCACTGCGGTCGCGATGCCGCACTCAGCGGCGAAGGCCAGGCCCTCGGCGTCGGCGCGGTTGCTGATGACCGCGGCGACCGTCGCGTCCCAGCCCTCGGCGTTGCAGGCGCGGGCGATGGCCTTCATGTTGGAGCCGCGGCCGGAGATCAGGATCACGATGCGTTTCATCGGCGGGCAGTGTAGCCCCCTAAAATCCTTGGTCCCCCTCCTGTCGATCGCACGATGTCCATCAAGCCACGCGTTCTCTCCGGCATGCGCCCCACGGGCGCACTGCACCTCGGCCACTACCACGGCGCGCTGAAGAACTGGGTCCGCCTGCAGGCCGATTACGAGTGCTTCTACTTCGTCGCCGACTGGCACGCGCTGACCACGCATTACGAAGAGCGCGAGGTCATCGAGAAGAACGTCTACGACATGGTGATCGACTGGATCGCCGCCGGCCTCGACCCCGAGCAGTGCACGATCTTCATCCAGAGCCGCCTCCCAGAGCACGCGGAACTCTTCACGCTGCTCGCGATGGGAACGCCGCTCGGCTGGCTCGAGCGCGTGCCGACCTACAAGGATCAGATCGACAAGCTCAAGGACCGCGACCTCGCGACCTACGGCTTCCTCGGCTACCCGCTGCTGCAGGCGGCCGACATCCTGATCTACAAGGCGAGCTACGTGCCGGTCGGCGAAGACCAGGCCTCGCACGTCGAACTCACGCGCGAGGTCGCGCGCCGCTTCAACCACCTCTACGGCCGCGGCGCGGCGTTCGAGGCCGGTGTCGCCGCCGCGCTGGCCAAGCTGCCCAAGGACGATGCGCGCTACTTCGAGAAGCAGCGCAAGGCCTTCGGCGAGACCGGGGCCGCCGAGGCACTGGCCAAGGGCGAAGGCCTCGTGCGCAAGGCCGCCGCCGCGATTGCCGGCTGGGCCGATGCCGACACCGAACTGCTGCTCGGCCACCTGCGCGGCAGCGGCAAGACCATCCTCGTCGAGCCGCAGGCGCTGCACACCGAAGTCGCCCGGCTGCCGGGCCTCGATGGCACGAAGATGAGCAAGAGCCTCGGGAACACGGTGCTCATGCGCGACGAGCCGGCAGCGGTCGAAAAGAAGATCCGCGGCATGACGACCGACCCCGCGCGCGTTCGCCGCACCGACCCCGGCGACCCCGAGAAGTGCCCGGTCTGGCAGTTCCACCTCGTCTACTCCGACGCGACGACCAAGGACTGGGTCGTCGCGGGTTGCAAGAGCGCGGGCATCGGTTGCCTCGAATGCAAGCAGCCCGTGATCGACGCCATCGTCGCCGAGCAGCGGCCGTGGCGCGAGCGTGCCGAGACCTACCTCGCCAACCCCAAGCACGTGCACTGGATCGTCGAGATGGGCACCGAGCGCGCGCGCGTCGTCGCCAAGCAGACGATGAAGGACGTGCGCGCGGCGATGGGGCTGGACTACTGAGCTTGCCCGCGTGCGCCTATGCCTGCCGCGCCGACGCCTGACCCCGCGCTGGCGTGCCATGCATTGCTGGCGCAGTCCCTGCTGAACGGCGACACTCTTCCCCGCGGCGAGCGCAAGCTGATCCAGACCCACATCTCCAGCCTCGTGCTGGCCGGCGGCTTCGCCTACAAGCTGCGCAAACCGCTGCGCCTGCCCTTTCTCGACTTCTCGACCGCCGCGCTGCGCCACGCCGACTGCGCGCGCGAGCTCGAATTGAACCGGCGCACTGCACCGTCGCTTTATCTCGACGTGCTGCCCGTCCTGGGCACGCCCGAGGCGCCGCGCCTGGGCGAGGCTTTGCACGTAGAGCCCGAGGCCTTCGACTGGCTGCTGCGCATGCGCCGCTTCGACGAGGCCGACTTGCTCGACAGCATGGCGCGCGCCGGCACGCTCAGCGCCGGGCACATCGACGCACTGGCGCAGCAGGTGGCTGCGTTTCACGTTTCGCTCGCGCCATCGCCGCCGGGCTTTGGCACAGCCGTGCAAGCGCAGCGCTGGCTGCTCGACGCCTTCGGCGCCCTCGCCGCCGAACCCACCGCGCAGATGCATTCGGCACGCCTTGACGCCCTGCGCTCGCGCTGCACGCGTGAGTTCGAACGCATGGCGCCTTTGCTTGAACATCGCCGCGAACAGGGCTTCGTCCGCGAATGCCACGGCGACCTGCACCTGGCCAACATCGTTCTCGTCGGCGGCGTGCCCATGCCTTTCGACGGCATCGAGTTCAACGCTGAATTGCGCCACATCGACGTCGCGAACGACATCGCGTTCACCTTCATGGACTTGCTGCGCCACGGACTACCGCAACTGGCCTGGCGCTTCGTCTCGGCGTATGCCGAGCACACCGGCGACTACGAAGGCCCCGCGCTGCTACGCTACTTTGCGGCCTACCGCGCGCTGGTGCGGGCGCGGGTCGCCCTGATGCGCGCCCGGCAGGCCGGGCCGGCAGGAAGTGCAGAGGCCATCGCCGCCTTCGAGCGCGACCTGGCACTCGCCGAGCAGATTGCCCAGCCGCGCAGCGAGCCGCCCCTGCTCGTGCTCGCCTGCGGCCTGTCCGGTTCCGGCAAGAGCACGGTGGCGCGGCTGCTCGCGCAGTCGCTGGCCGGAGTGCGCGTGCGCTCGGATGTCGAGCGCAAGCGCCTGCAGCGCATCGAGCCCACGGTACGGCCGACTGCCGAGCAAGCCGCCGCGCTGTACGCGAAGGACGCCACGCAGCGCACCTACGCCCGCCTCGGTGCGCTGGCGCGAACGCTGCTGCGCGCGCAGATCGCCGCGATCGTCGACGCCGCCGCGCTGCGCCGCGACGAGCGCGACGCCCTGCGCGCCATCGCCGCCGAAGAGGGCGCGCGCTTCGTGCTGCTCGATTGCAGCGCGCCCGAGGACGTGCTTCGCCAACGGCTCGTCACCCGAATGCTGAAGCAGCGCGACGCCTCCGACGCCGACGCCACCGTGCTCGACCTGCAACTGCGCGTTCGCGAGCCGGTCGCGGCCTACGAACAGGCGATGGCGATCTCAACCGATTGCGACCTCACCGCGCTGGAGCAGCGATGCAACGCGCTGGCCGCGCGCCTTGCCCAGCCCGCCGACACTGCCGTTCCGCCACCTCGCACCCAGGCCCGACCATGACACCCGCCACCATCGAAATCGAACCCGGCGAAAAGCCCACCGCGACGCTGATCGTTCTGCACGGCCTGGGCGCCGACGGCACCGATTTCATCCCGATGTGCGACGCCCTCGACCTCGCATCCGCCGGCCCGGTGCGCTTCGTGATGCCGCGTGCGCCCGAGTGTTAGCGCCGGTGTAAATCCGCCTCTATTCGCTGGCGAGGTGGCGGTTTTGTGATGGACGACATGGAGCGATGAAGTGCAGATGGCCCCGCGAGGGGCCATCTGCCTGTTGAGGTCGTTCGTTCGTGACGTCAGTTCAGAACGGCTCGTCAGGATCGAACTCAGGCGGTTGCCCATCAGGCACGAGTTGCTCACGCCAGGCCTGCTGTACTTGCGGGCCATAAGAGTCCCACAGCGCCTGACGCAGGACTTGCAGGCACTCGAAGACCGCCAAGGCTTGCTCGGGTGTCCAGTGCCGCGGTATGAGGGACGCGGCTGACGGCGTCACCGGCGCTGCCGACGATGGCTGCGCGCTCATCGAGCCGGCTTGCGCGATCTGGGGGCCGATGCCTTGGCTGCCCGCTCGGCCTTGCGCAGCGCATCGCGTTCGTCGGCCTCCTTGGCGCGGTATGAGGCGCCGTCGATGCGCACCACCTCGGCCCGGTGCATCAGGCGGTCGATCAACGAGACCACACAGGCTGCGCTTGGGAAGACCTCGCCCCACTCGGCGAAGGCGCGGTTGGTCGTCACCACCGTGCTCTTGTGCTGGTAGCGCCGGCTGATGAGTTCGAACAGCAAGTCGGCGTGCCGGTTCGAGTACGACAGATAGCCCACCTCGTCGATGA
>CAIKUF010000255.1 GCA_903830565.1 uncultured bacterium
CGGTCTTCATCGGCGAGATTCGCGCCGACGGCCAGTTCAACGTCGTCTGGAAGACCCCCGGCCCGGTGCGTGCGCAGCCGTGGAGCCCGTTCATCCCCGAGAACAAGGGCAAGAAGGACGAGCCCGAGAAGAAGTGAGTCTTCGAGCGCCGACCGCGTGATGCGCTGGCTGATCCTCGTGCTGTCTGCGCTGGTGCTTTCGGCACCGGCGCAGGCGCTCACGCCAGCGCAGGCGCGTTCGCTCGTCACGGGGGATGCACAGGCGCGCATCGCGGCGCTGAACGCGGTCGTCGTGGCGCCGGACGAAAGGGCGGTGGCGCTGATCCGCGCCCTGTCCGACGACGCGGTGAAGGTCACCGACTCCGCGGTCTTCATCATCAAGGACGGCAAGGGGTTCGACCCGGTCACCGGCGCCGAGGTGCCGGTTCCCGAGGCCGCCGAGGACGTCATCAACAACAACCAGATGCGCACCGAGCTCGGCTCGGCGCTGGCGCTGGTGGGCCTGCTTTCCTCCGACGACAAGCAGCGCGCCGAGGCCGTGAAGACGCTGGCCGGCGAGCCGAGCGAATCGCAGCTGCCGGTGATCGAAAAGGCCTGGGCCGCCGAGCCGGTGCCGGCGATCAAGGAGGCGCTGGCTAAGCTTCGATTTGCGCTGCTGCTCGGCAGCGCCGACAAGGCCAGGCGCCTGGAAGCCGCGGTCGCGCTCGGCGCCAGCGGAACGCCGGCCACCAAGCTGCTGCTCACCGAACGCCAGAAGGTCGAGACCGACGCCGAGGTCAAGGCCGCGCTCGGCGTGGCATTGAGTTCCATCGAAGGGCGCCTCGCCTGGGGCGAGCGCCTGGGCGTCGTCTTCACCGGCGTCAGCCTCGGCTCCATCCTGCTGCTGGTCGCGCTGGGCCTGGCGATCACCTATGGGCTGATGGGCGTCATCAACATGGCGCATGGCGAGCTGATGATGATCGGCGCCTACGCGACCTACGTCGTACAGAACCTGTTCCGCACCTATTTGCCGGGGGTGTTCGACGCCTACATCGTCGCTGCGATCCCGGTCTCGTTCCTCGCCGCTGCATTGGTGGGCGCGATGCTCGAGCGCAGCGTGATCCGCTGGCTCTACGGCCGGCCGCTGGAAACGCTGCTCGCCACCTGGGGCATCAGCCTGATGCTGATGCAGGCGGTGCGCAACATCTTCGGCGCGCAGAACGTGCCGGTCGAGAACCCGTCCTGGCTCTCCGGCGGCGTCGCCGCGATGAGCAACCTGACGCTGCCGTTCAACCGCATTGCGATCATCGCCTTCGCTTTCATTGTGCTCGCCGCCGTGGCGGCGCTGATCGCGCACACGCGCCTGGGCCTCTTCGTGCGCGGCGTGACGCAGAACCGCAAGATGGCGGCGTGCATGGGTGTCAACACGGCGCGTGTCGACACCTACGCATTCGCGCTCGGCTCGGGCATCGCGGGCCTGGCGGGCTGCGCGCTGTCGCAGGTGGGCAATGTCGGCCCCGACCTCGGCCAGAGCTACATCGTCGACTCGTTCATGGTCGTCGTGCTGGGCGGCGTCGGCCAGCTCGCGGGCACCGTCTACGCCGCGCTCGGCCTTGGGGTGCTGAACAAGCTGCTCGAGGGCTGGCAGGGCGCGGTGCTGGCCAAGATCATGGTCCTCGTCTTCATCGTCATCTTCATCCAGAAGCGGCCGCAGGGCATCTTCGCGATGAAGGGCAGGAGTGCGGAAGCATGAGCGCGAAAGAGGGGCCCCACGAAGTGGGGATCGAAGCGCGTTTGCTTCCAAGCTGGCGACGGCTCGGTATGCCGATGAACGCCAACTGCACGGAGTCAGCGGCATGAGCGCCGTGCTGCCTTCGCCCGTCGCATTGGCGACGCCCTACCGCGGCGTGCTTACCGGCAAGCACTGGGGCGCCGTGCTCGCGGCCATCGTCGTCGTCGCGGTGCTGGTGCCGGTGCTCAATCTCGTTGTGCCCGAGGGCAACGTATTCCACCTCTCCGGCTACGCGGTGCAGCTCGTCGGCAAGATCATGTGCTACGCCATCTGCGCGCTGGCGATGGACCTGATCTGGGGCTACACCGGCATCCTCTCGCTCGGGCATGGCCTCTTCTTCGCCCTCGGTGGCTACGCGATGGGCATGTACCTGATGCGCCAGATCGGCCGCGACGGCCAGTACCGCATGGACATGCCCGACTTCATGGTCTTCCTGAACTGGAAGGCCTACCCCTGGCACTGGGTGGTGTCGGATTCCTTCTTCGCGCAGATGCTGCTCGTCGTGCTGCTGCCGGGAACGATCGCGTTCGTGTTCGGCTTCTTCGCCTTCCGCTCGCGCATCAAGGGCGTGTACTTCTCGATCATCACGCAGGCGCTGACCTACGCCGCGATGCTGCTCTTCTTCCGCAACGAGACGGGCTTCGGCGGCAACAATGGCTTCACCGACTTCAAGCGCATCCTCGGCTTGGCCGTAACGACGCCGAGCATGCGCATGACGCTCTTCGTCATCACCGGCCTGACGCTGATCGGCATGTTCGTGTTCGCGCGCTGGCTCGTGAACACCAAGTACGGCCGCGTGCTGCAGGCCATCCGCGACGCCGAGAGCCGCGTCATGTTCACCGGCTACAACCCTGTGGCCTACAAGCTGTCGATCTGGACGCTCTCGGCCGTGATGTGCGGCATCGCCGGTGCGCTCTACGTGCCGCAGGTGGGCATCATCAACCCGAGCGAGATGTCGCCCTCGGCAAGCATCGAGATCGCGATCTGGGCCGCGGTCGGCGGGCGCGGAACGCTGATCGGCCCGATCATCGGTGCGTTCTTCGTCAACGGCGCGAAGAGCTGGTTCACGCAGGCCTTCCCCGAGATCTGGCTCTACTTCCTCGGCGCGCTGTTCATCGCCGTCACGCTGTTCCTGCCCGAGGGCATCGTCGGCTGGTTTCGTGCCCCCAAGGACACCGCTTTGCGGCGTCCGCCCCCCCAAGGGGGAGCGAGGAAACTTGGGGCGGCCCGGCGTTTCCTCCGCAAACTTCGCGGCAAGCGCAAGGAAGAGCGCGCATGACGCCCGAGCTGATGCACGCTGGCGCCAGGGCGCGCGAGGAGCACGACGCGAAGGCCACGTCGCGGCAGACGGCCTCGGGCGGGCGCGAAGCGAGCTACGGCCGCGTCGCCCTACCCGGCGTGCTCGACGTTGCGCACGGCGCGATCCTCTACCTTGAAGACATAACAGTCAGCTTCGACGGCTTCAAGGCACTCAATGCGCTCTCGCTCTCGATCAGCGCCGGCGAGCTGCGCTGCATCATCGGCCCCAACGGAGCGGGCAAGACGACGATGATGGACGTCATCACCGGCAAGACGCGGCCCGACGCCGGTCGGGCCTTCTTCGGCTCCACGATCGACCTCTTGCGCATGCGCGAGAACGAGATCGTGCAGGCCGGCATCGGCCGCAAGTTCCAGAAGCCCACCGTGTTCGAGAACCTGACGGTGTTCGAGAACCTGGAGCTCGCGCTCAAGGCCGACCGCAGCGCGCGCGCGTCGGCGCTGTTCCGACTGAACAGCACGCAGATCGACCGCATCGGCGAGATGCTGACCCTGATCCACCTGAAGGACAGCGCGCAACGCACCGCGGGCCTGCTCTCGCACGGCCAGAAGCAGTGGCTAGAGATCGGCATGCTGCTGATGCAGGACCCCAAGCTGCTGCTTCTGGACGAGCCGGTGGCCGGCATGACCGACGAAGAGACCGAACGCACGGCGGAGCTCTTCCTGACGCTCGAAGGCAGCCACTCGCTCGTCGTCGTCGAGCACGACATGAAGTTCATCGGCGAGCTGACGCAGGGCAAGGCGAAC
>CAIKUF010000256.1 GCA_903830565.1 uncultured bacterium
AACTGCTGCTGCACCTTGGTCATGCCAAAGAGGCCGGCCGCGAAGACGAGCAGCGTGAGCACGATCGTCGTCCAGCGGTGGCCCACGCACCAGTCCACGGCGGCGCGAAAGCGCGAATAGAACGGCGTGTCGAAGAGTTCGTGCGGGCCGCTCGCCTCGGCCGTGCCGACCTTGCTGCTCGTGCGCAGCAGCCAGGCGCCGAGATACGGAACGAAGTACACCGACACGACCCACGAGATGAGCAGCGCCACCGCGGTGACGGCGAAGATCGCGAACGTGTATTCGCCGGTCACCGATTTGGCCATGCCGATGGGCAGGAAGCCGGCCGCCGTGATCAGCGTGCCAGTGAGCATCGGCATCGCCGTGACGTCGTAGGCGTAGGTCGCGGCGTGCATCTTGTCATGTCCTTCTTCGAGCTTGCGCACCATCATCTCGACGGCAATGATGGCGTCGTCGACCATCAGGCCCAGGGCAATGATCAGTGAGCCGAGAGAAATCTTGTGCAGCCCGACGCCCCAGTAGAACATCGTGACAAAGGTGATTGCGAGCACGAGCGGGATCGTGATCGCCACCACCAGGCCGGGCCAGATGTCGATGCGAAGCGGCTTGAGGTGCAGGCCCAGGCTCAGGAAGCTGACCACGAGGACGATGATCACCGCCTCGGCCAGCGTCTCGATGAACTCGTCGACCGAACTCGCGACGACGTCGGGCTGGTCCTGCATGCGCTCAAGCGTGATGCCGATCGGCAGTTCGCGCTGGATGTTCTCGGTCGCCACGCGCAGCGCCTTGCCGAGCGCGATGATGTCGCCGCCCTTGGCCATCGCGATGCCGAGCGCAACGACCTCCTTGCCCTGGTGCCGCATCTTGACCGTCGGCGGGTCGACGTAAGCGCGGTGGATCTCGGCGATGTCGTCCAGGCGGATCGTGCTCGCGGCGCCGGTACCCGGGTTGACGGCACGGATCGGGAAGCGCGCGAGCTCATCGACGGAGTTGAACTGGCCGCCGACGCGCACCTGCAGGTTCTCGCTCCCGGCGTTGAGGACGCCGGCGCCTTCGACGGCGTTCTGCGCGCCGAGCTGCGCGACGACCTGCTGCATGTCCAGGCCCAGTTGCGCGAGGCGCTTCTGCGAGATCTCGACGAAGAGCTTCTCGGGCTGGACGCCGAACAGGTCGACCTTGGCCACGTCGGGTACACGCAGCAGGCGCTGGCGCACCGTCTCGGCGTGCACGCGCAGATCCTCCTGGCTGAAGCCGTCGGCCGAGAGCGCGTAGATCGAGCCGAAGACATCGCCGAAGTCGTCGTTGAAGACCGGGCCAATCACGCCCGCCGGCAAGGTGGAGCGCATGTCGCTCAAGCGCTTGCGCGCCTGGTACCAACTATTGGCCACGTCCTTCGCCGGCGACGAATCCTTGAGCTGCAGGATGGTCAGCGACTCGCCCGGCTTCGTATAGCTGCGGATCTTGTCGGCGTAGGGCACTTCCTGCAGCGTGCGCTCGATCTTGTCGGTCACCTGTTCGGCCACCTGCTGCGCACTTGCGCCGGGCCAGAACGCCTGCACGACCATGGCCCGGAACGTGAACGGCGGGTCTTCGTCCTGCCCGAGCTGAAAGTACGCGGCGACGCCCAGCCCCAGCAGCACCAGCAGCAGGTAGCGCGTCAGCGCCCGGTGTTCCAGGGCCCAGCGCGAGATGTTGAATCGCGAGGTCGAGTCCGGTTCCATGCGCGCCTCGGTGAGGCTCAGCGCGATGCGGCGCTGGCCTGCGCCGGATGCGCCGCGGGCTCGACGTACAGCTTCACCTTCTGCCCCGGCGTTAGCGTGTGCACGCCGGCCGTGACGACGCTCTGGCCCGGGCTCAGCCCGGCCGTGACGAGCACGTGGTTGCCATTCGCGCCGCCGACTTCGATGGCCTGTGGGCGCACCGTCATGGTGGCCTTGTCGAGCAGCCACACGACCGACTTGCCTTGCGCTTCGGCCACCGCCGCCAAAGGCAGGCGGATCGCACCCGTCGCCTTGGGCAGCTCGAGCAGCACAGTGGCGGTCTGCCCGAGCTTGAGCTCGGCATCGCCGAGGCCGGCCTTGGCGAGGAAGGTTCGCGTGGCCGGGTCGGCCGCCGCCGAGACTTCACGCAAGCTCGCGGGTATGAGGTTGCCGCCGCCCCACAAGCGCACCTTCAGCGCCCCGGGCTGGCTGCCCGCGGAGCGCAGCAGCCCGACCTTGTCCTCGGGCACGGCGAACACGGCATCGCGCGGGCCATCCTGTGCCAGGCGAACGACCCACATGCCCGCCACAACGACCATGCCGGGCTCGCCCTGCACGCCGGTGATCACCCCTGGTGCGTCGGCGACCAAGGTCGAATAGGCGGCCTGGTTGCCCTGCATCGTGGCCTGCGCGCGCGCTTGGTCGAGGCTGGACTGGGCCGCCTTGAGCGTCGCCTCGCGGCGCTCGAGGTCGGCCTCGCTGATGAAGCCCTGGTTCTTCAGCTCCCAAAATCGCTTGAGGTCGGAAGCGGTCTGGTCGTAGTTGACCTGCGCGGCGACCAGCGCGGCGCGGGCAGCGTCCTGGCCCAGCCTCGCGTCCTGCGGATCGAGTTGCGCCAGGACCTGCCCGGCCTTGACGATGTCACCCGAGTTGACCAGCCGGCGCGCGATCTTGCCGCCGACGCGAAACCCGAGCTGCGACTCAGTGCGCGCCTTGATCTCGGCCGCGTATTCGTACGTGCCGCCGGCCGACTCCTCGGCCACGGTCAGCGTGCGCACTGCGCGCACCGGCTCGGCCATCGCCTGCGGCCGCGAGCATCCCACCAGCAGCAGCGCGGACAGCAGCGCCAACAGCAAGGTCCAGTGCGTCGGGTCGAATCGCGTCCGATTGATTAGCAGCCCGGCCTGGGCTCGGCAGGCATGGCCGCAAACGCCGTCGAATCGATTCATGGAGATGCTTTTCGTAACTGACTGACTGGTCAGTAATATATTCGGCCGATGGAGAACTGTCAAACGCCCTCCTCGGCCACGCGACCGGAGGCGGCGCCAGCATGGACAATGCGAGCCTGTGAGCGTGAACCACTACGAGAACTTTCCTGTCGCCTCGCTGCTGTGCCCGCCCGCGCTGCGTCCGGCGATCCGGGCCATCTACGCCTATGCCCGCACCGCGGACGACCTGGCCGATGAAGGCACGGCATCGGCGCAGGAGCGGCTGACCGATCTCGCGGCGTTCGAGGCCGACCTCGACGCCGTTGCGGCAAGCCGTTCGCCGTCGCCGCGTTGGCGCGCGGTGTTCGACGACTTGGCCGAGGCCATGCATCGGTTTGCGCTGCCGGTGCCCTTGCTGGCCGACCTGCTGAGCGCGTTCCGCCAGGACGTGGTCAAGCACGTGTACGCCGATCGCACCGAACTGCTCGACTATTGCCGGCGCTCGGCCAACCCGGTGGGCCGCCTGCTGCTGCATCTCTACGGCGTGCACGAGGACGAAGCTCTGCGCCAGTCGGACGCCATCTGCACCGCCCTGCAACTCGCGAACTTCTGGCAGGACCTATCGGTCGATACCCAGCGCGGGCGGCTGTACGTGCCGCAAGCCGACTGCGCCCGTCATGGCACGAGCAGCCAATCGCTGCTGGCGGGCGACGACAGTGCCTCCGTGCGTGCGCTGATCGCGGAGCTCGTGACGTGGACGCGGGCGATGATGCTGCGCGGTGCTCCGCTCGCGCATCGCGTTCCTGGCCGCGCGGGGTGGGAACTGCGCTTCGTCGTGCAGGGCGGGCTGCGCGTCCTGCAGCGCATCGAGGACCGCGGCTTCGACGCCCTCGTGCACCGGCCGAAGCTGGGCTGGCCTGACATCGCTCCGATTGCCTGGCACGCACTCACGATGCGCGCGCCAGGCCGGCTGGAGCGCGAGGAGTGCGCGTGACGCCCGAGCAGTACGTGCAGGACAAGGCGGCCGCCAGCGGCTCGAGCTTCTACTACGCATTCCTTTTCCTGAGCTCGCCGAGGCGGGCGGCGATCACCGCGTTCTACGCGTTCTGCCGCGAGGTGGACGACGTCGTCGACGAGGTCACGGACCCGAGCGTCGCCGCGGCCAAGCTGGCCTGGTGGCGAGGCGAGGTCGCTGCTGCCTTCGGCGGCCGTCCTAGCCACCCGACGATGAACGCCCTGATGCCGCACGTCGCCGATTACAGCATCACGGCTGCACACTTGGACGCGGTGATCGACGGCTGCCAGATGGACCTCGATCAAACGCGCTATCTCGACTTCCCTGCGCTCGCTCAGTACTGCCATCGCGTGGCTGGCATCGTCGGCGAGGTGACGGCCAACATCTGCGGCCGCACCGAGGAGGCGACTGTCGCCTATGCGCACCGCCTGGGGCTGGCGATGCAGCTGACGAACATCATTCGCGATGTCGGCGACGACGCGCGCCGCGGACGCATCTACCTGCCGATCGCAGAACTGCAACGCTTCGACGTCAAGGCCCACGAACTGCTGCGAACCAGCGCGCCCTACGCCTACGGCGAACGTTTCGACGCGCTGATGCACTTTCAGGCCGAGCGTGTGCACGCCTGCTACGACGAGGCGCTGGCCTTGCTGCCCGCAGCCGACCGGCGCTCGCAAAAGCCCGGGCTGATGATGGCCCACATCTATCGCACCTTGCTGCGCGAAATCGAGGCGAGCGGCTTTCAGGTTCTGCACCAGCGCATTGCGCTGACCCCACTGCGCAAGCTCTGGATCGCGATGCGAACGAATTGGCGGGGCGGCTGATGCGCCTTGCCGTCGTCGGCGGCGGCTGGGCCGGGCTCGCGGCGGCCGTCGAGGCGACCACCCGCGGCCACTCGGTCACGCTGTTCGAGATGGCCGCGCACCTGGGCGGGCGCGCCCGCAGGGTCGATGGCGACGCCCTTGCGCTCGACAACGGGCAGCACATCCTGATCGGCGCCTACACCGAGACGCTGCGACTGATGGCCGCGGTCGGCGTCGACGCGCAGCGCGTGCTGTGGCGCATGCCGCTGCGCCTGTCGTTCGCGCACGGCGGTACGCTTGCGTTGCCGCCGGGCGACCCTCGGCTGGCCTTCCTGCGCGCCGTGCTAGCGCGCAGCGGCTGGCGCTGGCGCGACCGCATCGCATTGCTGATCGCCGCCGCCGGCTGGGCGCGAAACAGCTTCGAGTGCGACGCCAGTCTCACCGTCGACCAATTCACGCGGACATTGCCACCCGCGGTGCGCGCCGATCTCATCGACCCGCTGTGCATCGCGGCCCTCAACACGTCGGCGTCACTGGCCAGTGCAAGCGTGTTCCTGCGCGTGCTGCACGACGCGCTGTTTGCCGGTCGTGGTTCGGCCGACCTACTGCTGCCACGCGTCGACCTCGGCGCGTTATGGCCCGATGCCGCCGCCGCGTGGCTCGTCGCGCGGGGCGCGCGGCTGCGCCTATCGCAGCGTGTGGATCAGCTTCAGTCGCAGGGTGACGAATGGACGATCGATGGCGAGCCCTTCGACGCAGTGGTACTGGCCGCCAGCGCCGTCGAAGCTGCGCGCCTGGTTCAGCCCATTGCGCCGCGATGGGCCGAGACGGCGCGGGCGCTGCGCCACGAGCCAATCACGACCGTCGTCCTACACAGTGCGGGCGCTCGCCTGCCGGCGCCTATGCTGGCCTTGCACCACGGCCCGAGCGCGCCGGCGCAGTTCGTGTTCGATCTCGGGCAACTTCGCGCCATCGATGGCGCCTTGGCGTTCGTGATCAGCGGTGCCAGTGCGTGGGTGGAGCGCGGGATGCAGGTGACCGTGCAGGCGACGCTGGCCCAGGCGAGTGCCGCGCTCGGCGCACATCTGAAGGGTCCGCTGCGCGAGCTGCGCACCTTCACCGAGAAGCGCGCCACGCTGCTTTGCACGCCAGGCCTCGTACGGCCGGGGCGGCACATCGCTGAAGGCTTGACGGCGGCCGGCGACTACGTGGACGGGCCCTACCCTTCGACGCTGGAGGGTGCGGTGCGCTCGGGCGTCGCGGCCGTGCCTGGCGTGACGGCAGCGCTCAGCGGTGCGCGAACGGCGCCGCCAGCGGCTCGCCGATAAACACGCCCTGCTGCGGCCAGGCCACGCTCTTCCAGTAGGCCTCGATCACCGAGCTGCCTTGTGCATACTGCAGCAGCAGCACCTGCGGGTGCGGAAACTTCTGCGGATACGAGCACGGTTCGCTCACCGTGCCGTAGCTCGCCGTTGCTCCCGACGCAATCCATGCCTTGGCCGTCATCTGACCCGACATTCCGTCCAGCGCACCGCCGAACGACGTCAGGTGGTCTGCCACCGCGCCGGGCACCCAGCCGATGCGATCGAGCTTGTCGACGCTGACGGCGCCGGTCATGTACAGAAGCACTCGCGGCACGCCCTCCAGCGCCGGGATCGACTCGACGTGCACATCGATGCCGACCGGGCTGATCTGCCCCGGCGGCGGGAACAGCGGCGCGCGGCTGTTGCGCGCGGCATCCGGCGTGATCACGAAGTAAGCGTTGACGGGCGGCGCGCCCCGGTGGCCCAGCGTGCCATCGGACGCCACGCCGCGCAGGATCATGGCCTTCGCCGAGGCCACATCGTCGGCTGCGAGCAGCATCGACGGTCGCAGGCCGAGGTCGGTGTAGGGGCGAGTCGAGGCCGAATTGAAGTAGGGCGAGAAGCGCAGCGGCGGATCACAGCTCTTCTGGCACAACTCCTCGTCGATGCCCAGCCCGAGTGCGGCGGTGATCGAGTTGCAGGAGGCGGCATAGGGCTGTGCCCAGGCAAGCGCCAGCGCCTGCGTCGTCGAACCGAAGTGCGCGGAGACGCGCCGGTCGAAGGCGCGGAACTCGTCCGCGGTCAACGCCGGGCGCACTGGAAGTTCGACACGCAGGACCTGCTTGGGCGTCAGCTTGCGCGCGCGGATATAGAACTCGCCGACCTCGACGGAATATGGGTCCGCGGTGTTGATCACGAGCCCGATGTCCGCGCTCGTCAACCGCCCCTCGACTCGGGGAATGCCGATCCACGCCGGTGAACGCGGCGCGGAAGCCGACGCGACCGCAGAAGCCGCGGCGGACGCCGACCCGCTCGTCGCGGGCGGGTGCCCCTGCGCCGCCACCATGCAGGCGCTGAGCACGACGGTGAGCATCGCGCTGCCGGGCCGCACGGCGTAGCTCATGATGCGCACGTCGCCCCTCCCGCCCTTGACCGAGACCTTCCACCCATCAGCGATCGATTTCGCGATGCAAAATTCGTGCGAACTGAGCGAGAATTGAGAGCATGAGCAAGAAGGAAGCAACGGCACCGACGATCCAGGTGCTCGAGAGAATGTTCGCGCTGCTCGACGTGCTCGCGTCGCATCAGGACCCGGTGTCGCTCAAGCTGATCAGCGAGCAGACCAGGCTGCACCCCTCGACGACGCATCGCATCCTGAACGACCTGGCCATCGGAGGACTGGTCGAGCGTCCGCAGGCCGGGAGCTACCGCCTGGGAATGCGCCTGCTCGAACTCGGCAACCTCGTCAAGGCCAGGCTCGATGTGCGCGACGCTGCCTTGGGTCCGATGCGCGAGTTGCACCGCCTGATCAAGCAGCCCGTCAATCTGTCGATGCGTCAGGGCGACGAGATCGTCTACATCGAGCGCACCTACAGCGAACGCTCGGGAATGCAGGTCGTGCGCACCGTCGGTGGCCACGCACCGCTGCACCTGACATCCGTCGGCAAGCTCTTTCTTGCGCAGGACGACGCGCAGCGCGTGCGCGCCTATGCCACGCGAACGGGGCTCGCCGGGCACACGCGCAACAGCATCACCGAGCTGCCGGCGCTCGAGCGCGAGCTCGCGAAGGTGCAGCAACTGGGCGTTGCCCGCGACAACGAAGAACTCGAGCTCGGCGTGCGCTGCATGGCGGCCGGCATCTACGACGACCAGAACAAGCTCGTCGCCGGCCTGTCGATTTCGGCGCCGGCCGATCGCCTGGAGGATGCTTGGGTCGATCGCCTGAAGCAGGTCGCCGCGCAGATCTCGGCGACGCTCGGTCATCACAAGTGACTCAGGCCCGACCGGAACAGACCCCTGCGGGCGCAGCGGGTGGGCTCAGGAACTGAGCCCGGGGTCGGACCGGGCCGTCGGCAGGGTCGCATTGATCCAGTGACGGACGCGTTCGGCGTCGGCAAGGCGCGAATACTTTCCGGCCGAGTCAAGAAAGACCATGATCAGCTTGCGGCCCGCCATCTTGGCCTGCATCACCAGGCAGCGCCCGGCCTCGGAGATGTAGCCGGTCTTCTGCAGGCCGATCTCCCACGACGGGCTGCGCACCAGGCCGTTGGTGTTGCGGAAGGTCAGCTCGCGGCGGCCGACTTCGACCTGGTATTCGGGCGAGGTCGACAACTCGCGAATGATCTGGTGCTCGTGCGCCGCGCTGACCAGCGTCGCCAGGTCGCGGGCACTCGACTGGTTCTTACTCGACAAGCCGGTCGGCTCGACATAGCGCGTGTCCATCATGCCGAGCATGCGCGCCTTGGCGTTCATCGCCGAGACGAATGCGTCCAGCCCGCCGGGATAGCTCCGTCCCAGCACGTGGGCGGCCCGGTTCTCCGACGACATCAGCGCCAGGTGCAGCATCTTCTCGCGGCTCAACTGGGTGCCGACCACGAGGCGCGAACGGCTGCCCTTTTCGGTATCGACGTCGTCTTCGGTCACCGTCAGTGTTTCATCCAGCGGAAGGCTCGCCTCGGCGACGACCAGCGCCGTCATCAGCTTGGTGAGCGATGCGATCGGAAGGACGGCCTGAGAGTTCTTGCTGAACAGAACCTCGTGCGTGTCCTGGTCCATCACAAGGGCCACGCTGGACTTGAGCTCGAGCGCATCCGCCGTGCCGTGCAAGCCGTACAGCGCACCGAACGACGCCTTCTCGGGTGCCAGGCGAACGACGCTGCGCGGCAGCACCTTCTTGCTGGCGTGGGTGGGCGCGCCGACGCTGCTCACCTTCGCGTGATGCTTGGACCTTGCCTTCTTGGTTGTTTCGGGCGCCACCGCGTGCGCCACGGAAACCGGCAGCACGACGGCAAGCATCACCGCGCCAAGGCGTCGCCGCATCAGGCCCTGAGGATTTCGAGGAGTGGTCAACGCTAGGCCCTTGGGTAGGTTCGTCGGATCAGTTTATAAGAAAGAAAAAAAGAAAGCAAGATCAAAAGCTTACGCAGGGTTCTTGAAGTCGCTCCTTGCGTTGACGCGGTGCTCGGCCAGGCCTTGATATCGGCACCGCGAAGCCCGACTTCAGCCCTGCGCCGGCACGCGGTCGATGTTGCTGTGCAGCTTGTTCAGCGCCGCCAGGTAGGCCTTGGCCGAAGCGACGACGATGTCCGGGTCGGCACCGACGCCGTTGACGACCCTTCCGCCGAGTTGCAGCCGCACCGTCACCTCGCCTTGCGATTCTGTGCTGCCCGAGGTGATGGCATTGACCGAATAGAGCAGCATCTCGACGCCACTCTTCACCTTGGACTCGATGGCCTTTAGGCTCGCGTCGACCGGGCCGTTGCCGTCGCTTTCGGCGTGCAGCTCGGCCTCGCCGGCAGCAAAGGCGACGCTGGCATGCGGCCGCTCGCCGGTCTCCGAACGCTGCGAGAGCGACAGCAGGCGGTAGTGCTCGTGCTCTGCGGTAACGGACTCGTCCATCACGAGGGCGATGATGTCCTCGTCGAAGATGTCGCTCTTGCGATCGGCGAGTTCCTTGAAGCGCGCGAACGCGGCGTTGACTTCGGCCTCCGATTCGAGCGCGACACCAAGCTCCTGCAGGCGCTGCTTGAACGCATTGCGACCGGAGAGCTTGCCGAGGACGATCCTGTTCGTGGCCCAGCCCACGTCCTCGGCGCGCATGATCTCGTAGGTGTCGCGCGCCTTGAGCACGCCGTCCTGGTGGATGCCCGAGGCGTGCGCGAAGGCGTTCGCGCCAACTACCGCCTTGTTCGGCTGGACGACGAAGCCGGTCGTCTGCGCCACGAGGCGGGACGCGGGCACGATCTGCGTCGCGTCGATGCCGACGGCGAGATCAAAGTAGTCGCTGCGCGTCTTCAATGCCATCACGACTTCTTCGAGCGAGCAGTTGCCGGCGCGCTCGCCGAGGCCGTTGATCGTGCACTCGATCTGCCGTGCCCCGCCAAGCTTGACGCCAGCCAGCGAATTGGCGACCGCCATGCCGAGGTCGTTGTGGCAGTGCACCGACCAGACGGCCTTGTCGGAGTTCGGCACGCGCTCGCGAAGCGTGCGGATGAACTGGCCGTAGAGCTCGGGGATCGCATAGCCGACCGTGTCGGGGATGTTGATCGTCGTCGCGCCTTCGGCGATCACGGCCTCGATCACGCGGCACAGGAAGTCGGGATCCGAGCGATAGCCGTCCTCGGCCGAGAACTCGACGTCGCCCGTCAGGTTGCGCGCGAAGCGCACCGCCAGACGTGCCTGCTCGTAGACCTGCTCCGGCGACATGCGCAGCTTCTTCTCCATGTGCAGCGTGCTGGTCGCGATGAAGGTGTGCACGCGCGACGACGCCGCGCCCTTGAGCGCCTCGGCGGCGCGCGAGATGTCGCGGTCGTTGGCGCGCGCGAGCGAGCACACGGTGCTCTCCTTGACGACGGCGGCGATTGCCTTCACGGCCTCGAAGTCGCCGTTGCTCGACGCCGCGAAGCCGGCCTCGATGACGTCGACGCGCATGCGCTCGAGCTGGCGCGCGATGCGCAGCTTCTCGTCGCGCGTCATCGAAGCGCCTGGCGATTGCTCGCCGTCGCGCAAGGTGGTGTCGAGGATGATGACTTTCTCGGACATGGTGCTCTCCTGCTTCACGGTTCAGAGTTCACAACCCGCGCCAAAAACGAAACGGCCCGCTGCGGGTTGCATACGGGCCGTTGAGACGAATATCGGAAGAACGAACGTCAGCGAACCCGGAGCACTCCAAGGAGTAGTAGCGCGGCTGCAGGACGAAAGCTCATGGCCGAAATGTAGCACGTGCCGTCAGCGGTGCAGGCCAGTTTCGTCGGGCTCGTCGGTCGAGGTCGCGATCAGGCTGGTTGGTCGGCCCTTGACCCTTCGATACGCGTAGACGGCGTAGCCCGACAGCCCGTAGGCACAAAACAGCGCAAACAGCACTGTCGGCGGATGGATGTTGATGACCGCGATCGCGAGTGCAATGGCCACGAGCACGATGAAGGGCACGCTGCGCTTGAAACTCAGGTCCTTGAAGCTATGGAATGGCGCGTTGCTTACCATCGTGAGACCTGCGTAGAGCGTAACGCCAAAGGCAGTCCACGCCATCCAGTCGATTCGGGACACGCCGCGCAGGCCAGCATCGTCGGCAACCCAGATCAGTCCCATAACCAGAGCCGCCGCTGCCGGACTCGGCAGGCCTTGGAAGTAGCGCTTGTCGATAACGCCGATGTTGGTGTTGAAGCGTGCAAGACGCAGCGCGGCGCCAGCGATATAGACGAAGGCCGGCAGCCAGCCCCAACGCCCGAGATCGCGCAGCGCCCACTCGTAGACGATCAGTGCCGGCGCGGCGCCGAAGCTGACCATGTCGCACATGCTGTCCATCTGCTCGCCGAATGCACTTTGCGTGTTCGTCATGCGTGCCACGCGCCCATCTAGGCTGTCCAGCACTGCGGAAGCGAAGATGCCGTACACGGCGGCCTCGAAGCGTCCGTTCATTGCCATCACGATGGCGTAGAAGGCCGCAAACAGTGCGGCCAGCGAAATGGCGTTGGGCAGGACGTACAGGCCCTTGCGGCGCCGACGCGGCGGCGGCTCGACGTCGTCGAGCGCATCGTCGGCAACGTCGGCGGCCTGGTCCTGAAGTTCGTTCATGGCGCGCGCCGCTAGCGACGCTCAGTTCTTGCTCTGATCGACGAGGCGGTTCTTCTTGATCCACGGCATCATCGCACGCAGTTGCTCGCCGACGACCTCGATCGGGTGCTCGGCGGTCAGGCGGCGGCGCGACAACAGCGTCGGTGCACCGGCGCGGTTCTCAAGGATGAAGCTCTTCGCATACTCGCCGGTCTGAATGTCCTTCAGCGCCTGGCGCATCGCGGCACGCGTCTCGTCGGTCACGACCTTAGGCCCGGTCACGTACTCGCCGTACTCGGCGTTGTTCGAGATCGAATAGTTCATGTTGGCGATGCCGCCTTCGTAGATCAGGTCGACGATCAGCTTGAGCTCGTGCAGGCACTCGAAGTAGGCCATCTCCGGCGCGTAGCCGGCCTCGGTCAATGTCTCGAACCCGGCCTTGATGAGTTCGACCGCGCCGCCGCACAGCACGGCCTGCTCGCCGAACAGATCGGTCTCGGTTTCTTCGCGAAAGCTGGTCTCGATCACGCCGGCCTTGCCGCCGCCGTTGGCTGCGGCGTAGCTGAGCGCAAGGTCGCGCGCGCGGCCCGAGCGGTCGGCATGCACGGCGATCAGTTGCGGCACGCCGCCGCCCTGCGTATACGTCGAGCGCACGGTATGGCCAGGCGCCTTGGGCGCAACCATCCAGACATCGAGGTCGGCGCGCGGAACAACCTGCCCGTAGTGCACGTTGAAGCCGTGCGCAAAGGCCAGCGACGCGCCTTGCTTCATGTGTGGGCCGACGTCGTTCGCGTAGACCGCGGCGATCTGCTCGTCGGGCAGCAGAAGCATCACCACATCGGCGGCCTTCACCGCGTCGGCCACTTCAGCCACCTTGAGGCCGGCCTTCTCGGCCTTGGCCCAGCTTGCGCCGCCCTTGCGCAAGCCGACGGTCACCTTGACGCCGCTGTCGCTCAGGTTGAGCGCGTGAGCGTGGCCCTGCGAGCCGTAGCCGATGATGGTGACGCTCTTGCCCTTGATGAGGCTGAGGTCGGCGTCCTTGTCGTAATAGACCTTCATGGGGTTCTCCGTTGAGTGATGGGTTGGTTCAGACGCGCAGGATGCGCTCGCCGCGACCGATGCCGCTGGCGCCGGTGCGCACCGTCTCCAGGATGGCGCTGCGGTCGATGGCCTGCAAGAAGGCGTCGAGCTTGGACGAATCGCCGGTCAGCTCGATGGTGTAACTCTTTTCGGTGACGTCGATGATGCGGCCGCGGAAAATGTCGGACATGCGGTTCATCTCCTCGCGCTCCTTACCGACTGCGCGCACCTTGATCAGCATGAGCTCGCGCTCGGTGTAGCTGCCTTCGGTGAGGTCGACGACCTTGACGACGTCGATCAAGCGGTTCAGGTGCTTGGTGATCTGCTCGATCACCTCGTCCGAGCCCGAAGTGACGATGGTCATGCGCGACAGCGAGGCGTCCTCGGTCGGCGCGACGGTCAGGCTCTCGATGTTGTAGCCGCGCGCGGAAAAGAGCGCGACCACCCGCGACAGCGCGCCGGGTTCGTTTTCGAGCAAGAGGGCAATGATGTGTTTCATGGCGTTCAGTGAGCGTGCTCTTCACGCCGACGGCGGTAACCGGCGGCCCTTGGCGACGCTGCGTGATGAAAGTTGAGAATACGTCCGCAGGCTGGGAAGGCTTTCTGCGCGGGTCGAGCCGGGCGCGGTAACGCCCGAGGCGACGCGCGCATTCAGCGCGTCACAGATCCTCGGACCCGAGCAACATCTCCGAGATGCCCTTGCCGGCCTTGACCATCGGCCAGACGTTTTCCGTCGGGTCGGTGCGGATGTCGACGAACACGGTGCGGTCCTTCAGCCGGATCGCCTCGCGCAGCGCGGCCTCCACGTCGCCGGGCTTCTCGACCAGGATGCCGACGTGCCCGTAGGCCTCGGCAAGCTTGACGAAATCGGGCAGCGCGTCCATGTAGCTGTGCGAGTAGCGGCCGCCGTAGTCGAGCTGCTGCCATTGCCTGACCATGCCGAGGTAGCGGTTGTTGAGCGCGATGATCTTCACCGGCGTCTTGTACTGCTGGCAGGTCGAGAGCTCCTGGATGCACATCTGTATCGAGCCCTCGCCGGTGATGCAGAACACGTCCGACTCGGGCTTGGCGAGCTTGATCCCCATCGCATACGGCAGGCCCACGCCCATCGTGCCGAGGCCGCCGGAGTTGATCCAGCGCCGCGGCTCGTCGAAGCGGTAGTACTGCGCGGCCCACATCTGGTGCTGGCCGACATCCGACGTGATGTAGGCGTCGCTGTCCTTGGTGAGCTGCCACAGCAGGTCGACGACGAACTGCGGCTTGATGATCTCGCTGCTCGGCTTGTACTTCAGGCATTCGCGGCTACGCCACTCGGCGATCTGACTCCACCAGGCGGCGAGCGCGGCCGCGTCCGGCTTGGCCTGGGCTTCGCGAAGCTGGACGATCAGTTCCTGCAGCACATCCTTCACGTCGCCGACGATGGGGATGTCTACCCTCACCCGCTTCGAGATCGACGACGGATCGATGTCGACGTGAACGATCTTGCGCGCCACCGACGCGAAGTGCTTGGGGCTGCCGATCACGCGGTCGTCGAAGCGCGCGCCGACGGCGAGCAGAACGTCGCAGTTCTGCATCGTCATGTTCGCTTCGTAGGTGCCGTGCATGCCCAGCATGCCGAGGAACCGCGGGTCGCCGGCCGGCATCGCGCCCAGGCCCATGAGCGTGTTCGTGCACGGGTAGCCGAGCAACGCGACGAGTTCGCGCAGTTCGGCCGACGCATTGCCCTGCACCACGCCGCCGCCCGTGTAGATGTAAGGCCGCTTGGCCTGCAGCAGCAACTGCACCGCCTTGCGGATCTGCCCGCCATGGCCCTTCTTGACCGGGTTGTACGACCGCATCTCGATCGTCGCCGGGTAGCTGAACGGCGCGGTCTCGCGTGACACATCCTTCGGAACATCGACCACCACCGGGCCAGGGCGACCGCTGCGCGCGATATGGAAGGCCTTCTTCATCGTCAGCGCCAGGTCGCGCACGTCCTTGACGAGAAAGTTGTGCTTGACGACCGGTCGCGTGATGCCCACCGCGTCGCACTCCTGGAAGGCATCGAGGCCGATCGCGTGCGTGGGCACCTGGCCGGTCACGATCACCATCGGGATCGAGTCCATGTACGCCGTCGCGATGCCGGTAACGGCGTTGGTGACGCCCGGCCCCGAGGTAACCAGCGCAACGCCCACCTCGCCCGTCGCGCGGGCGTAGCCGTCGGCAGCGTGGACGGCGGCCTGCTCGTGGCGCACGAGGACGTGCTGGATAGCGTCCTGCTTGTACAGCGCGTCGTAGATGTAGAGCACCGCGCCGCCGGGGTAGCCCCAGAGGTACTTGACGCCTTCGGCCTGAAGGCAGCGGACCAGGATTTCCGAGCCGTTGAGCAGGGCGGGGGAGGATGGCGGCTGCGCCATGGCGGCGCGCTTGACTTCCGCGGCAGACATTTCCATTTCGAACCTTTGCGAATTTCTCTGACGAAAAACCATCGGTGTTCCTGCGCGCGCCCTCGTGAGGCGGCAGTGGAACCTGCGCGATCTGCAACTGGCGCCCGGGTCGGGCAGCGAGTGCTAGACCCAACTGTTGTGCGAAGCAACATTATGGCATCCCGCTTTGCGACCTCGTGGTGCGCGCTGGTGCCTGCCTTCGCGATGACATAATCGCCGCGCCTTCTATGATGCCCGCGAGCGCCGCCGCCCTTGGCCACCGACAAAGAACTGTCCGAGTTTCTCAAGAGTGTCGAGAAGCGTGCCTTCAAGCGCACGGCCTACACCGTTCGCGACGACGACGCCGCGCTCGACATCGTGCAGGACTCGATGATCCGCCTGGCCGAGAAGTACTTCGACCGCCCGCCCGCGGAACTCCCGCTCGTCTTCCAGCGCATCCTCTCGAATGCGACCATAGACTGGTTCCGCCGCCAGAAGGTGCGCACTTCGCTGGTGCAGAACTTCTCGCAGTTCGAACCGTCCGAGGACACGGGCGAATTCGACCTGCTGGAAATGCTGGAAGCCGCGGACGGCTCGGCGGCGGCGGAGAGCGCCGCCGACTCGGTTTCGCGCTCGCAGATCCTGCTCGCCATCGACGCCGAGGTCGCCCTGTTGCCGGCGCGTCAACGCGAGGCCTTCCTGCTGCGTTACTGGGAGGAGTTCGACGTCGCCGAGACGGCGTTGGCCATGGGCTGCTCCGAAGGAAGCGTCAAGACACACTGTTCACGGGCCGTACATGCCCTTGCGATGGCTCTGAAAGCCAAGGGGATTGAGCCATGAACGACACTCGCATGACGATGACACACCGCAACACTGAACTGGATACCATGGTCGCGCGCTACGCGTTGCGCGTGACCGCGCGCCTCTCGGAGGCCGAGTTGACACCGCCTGACGTCGCCGAGCGCCTGCGCTTTGCCCGGGAGCGGGCACTTGGTCGCGCGCGCGAGTTGCGCAACGTGGTGGCCCGCCCGCAGACGGCGGCTGTCGATGTAGGTGCCGGCGTCCTCGCGCTGAATGGCGGCCCGAGCCCGTTGTCGCCGAAGTGGGCCCGATTCGGCTGGATCTTGCCGCTGCTGGCACTCGTAGCGGGGCTGGTTGTGATCCAGCACCAACAAGTCGGTGCCCAGGTCGCCGCGGCTGCCGAGATCGACTTCGACCTGCTCAAGGACGAACTCCCGCCCGCCGCCTACAGCGACCCGGGCTTCCTCGAATTCCTCAAGACGCCGCGCGACTGAAATGTCGGGCGCCCGTTGCACATGATCGCGCGCGATCGGCTGCGCCCGGACGCGGCCTTGTACCGGGCCGCGCTGGCCCTTGCCCTGAGCCTGGGCTGCGCCGCGGCAGTCCATGCCCAGGCAAAGCCGGCCCCTGCGGCTTCCGCTGCAGCGGCGCGGCCCGCCAAGGCAGAGCAAGGCCCGGCCTGGAACACACTCAAGCCCGCGCAGCGCGAAGCCCTGAAGCCGCTGGAGCGCGACTGGGCCAGCTTCGACAGCCTCGGCAAGCGCAAGTGGCTCGAGATCGCCGCGCGCTACCCGGCCATGCCGCCCGAGGAGAAAGCGCGGCTGCAGGCCCGCATGACGGAGTGGGCCAGGCTGACCCCGCAGGAGCGTGGCCAGGTGCGTCTGCACTACCAGGAGGCCAAGCAAGTGCCGCCGCAAGACAGGCAGGCCAGTTGGGAGGCCTACCAGGCGTTGCCGCCAGAGCAGCGACGTGAGCTTGCCAACCGCGCCACGCCGGCATCGGCGAGCGCCAGCGGGCATGCCAAGGCTGCGCCCCGGGCCGCGTCGGCAGCGCCGACAGGCGCGCACGCGTCGGATTCCTTGCGCGCCAAGACCAACACGGTTTCCGACCCGGCGCTGGCTGCGCGACCCAAACCGGTGGCACCCGCCGTCGTTCAGGCCACACCCGGTGCCACGACGACACTGATCTCCAAGCCGCAGACGCCACCCGCGCACCAGCAGAGCGGGATGCCCAAGATCGCCGCGACGCCGGAGTACGTCGACAAGAAGACACTGCTTCCGCAGGCCGGCGCCCAGAGCGCGCGCCCAGCGGCAGCGTCGGCGCCGCCGACGCGCCCATGAGCGGCCGGGCCGCCGTCGCGTCCGACATCGCGTCGCCCGAACTGACCACCGCCGGGCTCGCACGCCGCATGGCGTGCTTGGTCTATGACGGCGTGCTGCTGGTCGGCGTGCTGATGGCCGCCGGCCTCGCCTACGCCCTCGTCACCGGGCAGCGCGACGCGATGGTCGGACGACTCGGCTTGCAGGTCTTCCTGTTCGTTGTCCTCGGCATCTACTTCACCTGGTTCTGGTCGCGTGGCGGGCAGACGGTGGCGATGAAGGCATGGCGCATCCGCGTGCTCCGCACCGACGGCTCGCCGCTGTCGCTCACGCGTGCACTGGCGCGCTACCTGCTCGGATGGCTGTGGTTCATGCCGACCCTGCTCGTGCTGTGGCTGCCGGGTGTCGCGAGCGTGGGCGGCATGCTGGCGACCCTCGCCTTTGGCGTGATCGGCTACGCGGCGCTGACCATGCTGAATTCTGACCGTCAGTTCTGGCACGATGTCGCCTGCGGGACGCGCCTCGTGAACTGGCGACCCGAAGCGCCGAAGCCGAACTGAACCTCACCGCCCCAGACCATGACGCTTCCCCTGATCGACCTCGAAGACCGCGCCAGTCCGTCGCCGGGGCAGGCGCTGTCGCTGTGCGTCTACTGCGGCTCGCGCAGCGGCGACGACCCGGCGTTCGAAGCCGCCGCGCGCGCGATCGGCACCTCGATCGCACAGCGCGGCTGGCGGCTCGTCTACGGCGGCGGGCGCGCTGGGTTGATGGGCAGCGTCGCCGATGCCGCGCTGCACGCCGGCGCCGAAGTCATCGGCGTGATCCCTAAGGCGCTGATGGGGCGTGAGCGCGGCCATGCCGGGCTCACCGAGTTGCACGTGGTCGACACCATGCACGAGCGCAAGCGGCTGATGGCCGAATACAGCGACGCCTTTGTCGCCCTGCCGGGCGGCATCGGCACCTTCGAGGAATTGTTCGAGGTCTGGACCTGGCTTCAGCTCGGCTACCACCGCAAACCCGTCGGCCTGCTCAACGCCGCCGGCTACTACGACTCGCTGCTGGCCTTCCTCGATCAGAGCGTCGCCAAAGGCTTCGTGCCCGTCGCACAGCGCGAGCTGCTGCAGGTGGATGCCGGCCCCGAGCCCCTGCTCGACCGCCTCGCCGCACTCGCGCGGCCGGCGCCGGACGCGGAAGACGACTACCGGCAGATCTGAGCGGTCTCAGCCAGCCTCAGACGCCTTGCAGGCCGCGCGCTCGCAGGGCTCGCACCCTCAGACGGCATCCTCGTCGGTCTCACCGGTGCGGATGCGCACCACCTGCTCGACCGAGGTGACGAAGATCTTGCCGTCGCCGATCTTGCCCGTGCGGGCAGCCTTCACGATGGCCTCGATGCAGCGATCGACATCGTCGTCCTTGATCACGACCTCGATCTTCACCTTGGGCAGGAAATCGACCACGTACTCGGCGCCGCGGTAGAGCTCGGTATGGCCCTTCTGGCGGCCGAAGCCCTTGACCTCGGTCACCGTGAGGCCGGTCACGCCAACCGCGGCCAGCCCTTCGCGAACCTCTTCGAGCTTGAACGGCTTGACGACGGCGGTGATCTGTTTCATGCGTGCTCCGAATGGCGGGTGTCTTGCGGCTAGTGTATGCGGGGCGTCAATTCCGCGCCGGCTCATTCCGCGCCGGCTCAGGCCCTGAACTTTGAGGTGATCGGGTAGCGCCAATCCTTGCCGAACGAGCGGTGCGTGATGCGGATGCCGACCGGCGACTGGCGGCGTTTGTACTCGTTGACCTTGATGAGATGCGTCACGCGCTGCACGTCGGCCGCCGGGAAGCCGGCGCCGATGATCTCGGCTATGCCTTGGTCCTCCTCCATGTAGCGCTGCAGGATGGCGTCGAGCACTTCGTAGGGCGGCAGGCTATCCTGGTCCTTCTGGTCGGGGCGCAGCTCGGCCGACGGCGGGCGGGTGATGATGCGCTCGGGGATCACCTCGCTCCCCTGCGCGTTGCGCCAGTTCGCGAGCCGGTAGACGAGCGTCTTGGCAACGTCCTTGATCACCGCGAAGCCGCCCGCCATGTCGCCGTAGAGCGTGCAGTAGCCGGTCGCCATCTCGCTCTTGTTGCCGGTCGTCAGCACGATGGCGCCGAACTTGTTCGACAGCGCCATCAATAGCGTGCCGCGGATGCGGGCCTGGATGTTCTCCTCCGTCGCGTCCTCGGCGCGCCCGGCGAACTCGGCGGCCAGGCTCGCGCGAAAAGCGTCGAACATCGGCACGATGGAGATCTCGTCGTAGCGCACCCCAAGGCGCTGCGCCATGTCGCGCGCGTCGATCCACGAGATGTAGGCCGTGTAGGGCGAAGGCATCATCACGCAGCGCACGCGGTCGGCGCCCAGCGCATCGACGGCCACAGCGAGCACCAGCGCCGAGTCGACGCCGCCCGACAGACCGATGATGACGCCCGGAAAGCCGTTCTTGACGATGTAGTCGCGCACCCCGGTGACGAGCGCCGACCAGGCCTGCGCCTCTAACGATGGAACTGCGGTGATCGGGCCCGCGACGCTGCCGCCCGCGCTCACCTCGACCAGCCACAGCGCTTGCTCGAACATCGGCGCGCGCGCCGCGATACGGCCCTGCGCATCGAGCGCGAACGAAGCGCCGTCGAACACGACCTCGTCCTGGCCACCGGTCAGGTGCGTGTAGAGCAGCGACAGGCCCACGTCGCGCGCTCGCTCGGCCATGCGCGCCTCGCGCTCGGCGAGCTTGCCGAGGTGGAACGGCGACGCATTGAGCACGCACAGCACTTCGGCCCCGGCTGCCTTCGCGGCACGCGCGGGCTCGTCGAACCAGGCGTCCTCGCAGATGTTGAGGCCGAACTTGAGGCCACCGACCTCGAACACCACCGGCCCCTGCCCGCAGTCGCGGCCTGACGCGAAGTAGCGCCGTTCGTCGAACACCTGGTAGTTCGGCAGCTCGCGCTTGCAGTAGGTGGCGAGCACGCGCCCCCCTGCCAGAACCGAGGCCGCGTTGCAGCGCTGCGGCACGGCCTGCGAGCGCGACCTAAGATCGCCCTTCTCACCGAACTGATGCGGATGCCCCACCACCACATGCAAACCCGCGCAATCGGCCAGTTGCTCGGCCACGCCCTGCAAGGCCTGCGCGCAGGCCTGCATGAAGGCGCTGCGCAGCAGCAGGTCTTCGGGCGGATAGCCGCACAGGCTCAGTTCGGGCGTCAGCACGAGCTGCGCGCCTTGCGCGTGCGCGCGCAGCGCGGCATCGACGATCAGGCGCGAATTGCCGGCCAGGTCGCCGACCGTGGCGTTGATCTGCGCCAGCGCCACTTTCACCGGGACTTGGGTTGACATATGGGCGTTCAGGAAACCTCGAACGACTATGTTATCCGCGTGTTCGCGAGCCCGGCCGAGATCGATGCGGCGCAGTGGAATTCATTGCTCGACGCGCAGCCTTCGGCGACGCCCTTCATGCGCCACGAGTACCTGCTCGCGTTGCACGAGTCCGCCAGCGCGACCCCCGAGGCCGGCTGGACAGCGCAGTTCATCGCCCTCTTCACGGGCGAGGTTCTCGTCGCCGCCTGCCCGCTGTACCTGAAGGACCACTCCTACGGCGAGTACGTGTTCGACTGGGTCTGGGCCGACGCCTACCAGCGCGGCGGCCTCGCCTACTACCCCAAGCTGCTCTGCGCCGTGCCCTTCACGCCCGTGCCCGGGGCGCGCCTGCTGGCGCGCGACGACGCATCGCGCGCGCTGCTGCTGCGCGCAATGCAAAGCCTGGCGCAGGGCGCCGGCTTGTCGTCGGCGCACGTGCTGTTCCTGGGTGATGCCGACCAGCGCGCCGCCACGGCGGCCGGCTGGATGCTGCGCAGCGCGGTGCAATTCCACTGGAGCAACCGCGAAGCTCCGCCCTACGCCGACTTCGAGGACTTCCTCGCCAGCCTGCAACGCGAAAAGCGCAAGAAGATCGCGCAGGAGCGGCGCAAGGTGCAGCAAGCCGGCGTGAACTTCGTCGCTCGCGCGGGCGAGGAGATCACGCCAGCCGACTGGGACTTCTTCTACCGCTGCTACACGCTCACCTATGGCGTGCACCACTCGACGCCCTACCTCACGCGTGACTTCTTCGCCCGCGTTGCGCGGGCGATGCCGAGGAACTGGCTGCTTTTCATCGCCGAGCGTGGGAGTGAGCGCATCGCCGCGTCGCTGATCGCGCTCGACCCGGCGCGCGGCAACGCCTTCGGCCGCTACTGGGGCGCGACCGAATACGTGCCCTGCCTGCATTTCGAAGCCTGCTACTACCAGCCGTTGGCATGGTGCATCGCGAACGGCTACCGCCGCTTCGAAGGCGGCGCGCAGGGCGAGCACAAGATGGCGCGCGGCCTGTTGCCGGTCGCGACCGCTTCGGCGCACTGGCTCGCGCATCCGCAGTTCGCGCAGGCGGTGGCCGACTTCCTGCACCGCGAGGGCCGCGCCGTCGAAAGCTACATGGATGAGTTGGACGAGCGGCGGCCGTTCAAGCCCGAGTCCGCAGGCTGAAGCATGAGCCTAATGCCCATCCTGCGCATCAGCTCGCTTCAGTCGAGCCCGCCCATGTAGGCCGCGAGCACCTTCGGATCGCCCAGCAAGCTGGCGCCGCTGCCCTCGAGCACGATGCGCCCGTTCTCGAGCACATAGCCGTGGTTCGCGATCTTCAGCGCCTGGCGCACGTTCTGCTCGACGAGAAAGATGGTCAGGCCACCCACGTTGATCTCGCGCAGCGTGCGGAAGATGTCCTGCACGATGATCGGCGCAAGACCCATCGACGGTTCGTCGAGCAGCAGCAACTTGGGGCTAGCGAGCAATGCGCGGCCGATGGCCAGCATCTGCTGCTCGCCGCCCGAGAGGTTGCCGGCGAGTGCGTTGAAGCGTTCCTCCAGGCGCGGGAAGAGCGCCACCACGCGCTCCATGTCGGAGGCGATTGCGGCGTGGTCACGGCGGCGATAGGCGCCAAGTTCGAGGTTCTCGCGCACCGTCAGCGTCGTCAGGATGGCGCGCCCTTCGGCCACCTGCACGAGGCCGCGCTCGACGATCTGGTGCGTCTTCAGGCGGGTCAGCTCTTCGCCCTCGAAGCGGATCGAACCCGACTTCGCCTTCACCAGACCCGACAGCGCGAGCAGCGTCGTCGACTTGCCGGCTCCGTTGGCGCCGACCAGCGTTCGGATCTCGCCCGCGTTCATCTCGAAGCTGATGCCCTGCACGGCCTCGATGTGGCCGTAGGCCACGCACAGGTTTCGCACTTCGAGCAGCGCACTCATGCCGCGACCACTTCCTCGTCCCGGCCGAGGTAGGCCTCGATCACGTCCGGGTTGGTCTTGATCTGCTCGGGCGTGCCCTCGGCGATGATCTTGCCGAAGTTCAGCACCGCGATGCGTTCGCACAGCCCCATCACGAAGCGCATGTCGTGCTCGATCATCAGGATCGTGAAGCCGCGCTTGGCGATGCTGCTGATCTGGCTCATCAGCTCGACCTTCTCGCTCGTGTTCATGCCGGCCACCGGCTCGTCGAGCAGCAGCAGCTTGGGCTGCGTCGCCAGCGCGCGCGCCAGTTCGAGCTTGCGCTGGTCGCCGTAGGAGAGGTTGTCGGCGAGGTCGTTCGCCTTCGCGGCCAAGCCGACCCAACCCAGCAACTCGTGTGCGCGCTCGCGTGCACGCTGCTCCTGCGCTCGAAAGCCCGGCAGCGAGAACAGCCAGCCCGCGACCGAGTAGTCGAGGTGCGCGTGCATGCCGACGACGACGTTCTCGAGCAGCGACATCTCCTTGAAGATACGGATGTTCTGGAACGTGCGGCCGAGCCCCAGGCGCGTGATCTCGTGCGGCTTCACGCCGAGCAGGCTGCGCCCGCCGAGCTCGATCGCGCCGCCGCTGGGCGCGAGCAGGCCGGTGATCAGGTTGAACACCGTTGTCTTGCCGGCGCCGTTCGGGCCGATGAGGCCGAAGACTGAGCCGGCAGGCACTTCGAAGCTCACGTCATGCAAGACGCTCAAGCCGCCGAAGTGCTTGGAGACGCCGGTCAGCTTGAGCATCAGCGCCGCCCCCGGCCAAACCATTGGCGCATGCGCTGCGGATCCCACAGGCCGTTCGGAAGGAAGAGCACGATCAAGACCAGGATCGCGCCGTTGAGCATCGTGCGAAAGTCGCGGAAGCTGCGCAGCAGTTCCGGCAGCAGCGTGATGATCAGCGCGCCCAGCACCGGCCCGGTCAGCCCGCCGGTGCCGCCGAGGATTGCCATCGTCAGGATGTCGACGCCACGGTCGAAGCCGAATTCGCTCGGCCCGATGAAGTAGGTCAGGTGCGCGTTCAGCGCGCCGGCCAGGCCGGCGATGCCGGCGCCGAGCGCGAACGCGAGCATCTTGTGCGACATGACGCCGATGCCCATCAGCGACGCGGCGACCGCATCCTCCTTGATCGCTTCGAACGCGCGCCCGATGCGCGAGCGCCTCATGCGC
>CAIKUF010000257.1 GCA_903830565.1 uncultured bacterium
GCCGCGCTCGCCGCGACCCTGGCCGCGTTCGGCCGCGTCGACGCGCTCGTCAACAACGCCGGCATCTTCAAGGCCGCCGACTTCCTCGACATCAGCGAGGCCGACTGGGACGCGGTGATCGGCGTGAACCTGAAGGGCGCCTTCCTCGTCGCCCAGGCCGTCGCCCGGGCGATGGCGGCCAGCGGCGGCGGCGCGATCGTGCACATGAGTTCGGTCAACGCGGTGATGGCGATCGCTAGCATCGCCAGTTACAACGTCAGCAAGGGCGGCATCAACCAGCTCACACGCGTGATGGCGCTCGCGCTCGCCGACCGCGGCATCCGCGTCAACGCCGTCGCGCCGGGCACCATCGCCACCGACCTGGCGAAGAACGCGGTGCTCGGCAGCGAGGAGGCGCGGGCGCGCATCATGAGCCGCACGCCGATGAAGCGCCTGGGCGAACCGTCCGAGATTGCCGATGTCGCAGCCTTTCTGCTCAGCGACGCCGCGAGCTACATGACCGGGCAGATCGTCTACGTCGATGGTGGGCGGATGAGCCTTAACTACACGGTCGCCGCCTGAGCCTTACAAGCCATTGCCAACCGGAAGTTCGCGATGCCCCATTCAACTGAGTCCGCGCTGCCCCCGCTTACCGGCGGCTGCCTCTGCGGCGCCATTCGCTACCGCGCGACGCCCGATCATCGCGACGGCTACTACTGCCATTGCCGGATGTGCCAGCTTGCCTTCGGCAACACGCGCGCCGCGTTCATCAACCTGCGCAAGGACGAAGTGCAATGGCTCACGCAGCCGCCGGCCTGCTTCGAATCGTCAAGGTTCGCTCGCCGCGGTTTCTGCGCGCATTGCGGAACGCCGCTCAGCTTCGAATACCACGCGACCGAGCGCATGGACTTGTCGGTCGGCAGCCTCGACGACCCGGCGGCGCTGAAGCCGGTGTTGCACTTCGCCGTCGAGTCGCGCATTGCGGCATGGCATGCAGACGACGGCCTGCCCGGGAAGGGCATCGACAGCGACGAGCGCCTGGCGAAGTTCTGGCGCGACGCTTACGGCGAAGGCGTCGTTCCCGGCATCGACGCCGCGCGTCACAGCTGAGGCGAAGCGTTAGGCCGGGCGCGCCGCACGCTGCAGGCGCGCTTCGCGGATCGGCAGGTTGATCAGCGCCGCGCCGACGGCGAGAACGATGTCGGCGTACCACATCCAGTTGTAGCTGCCGGTCCATTCGAAAGCCTTGCCGCCGAGGTAGGCGCCGAGGAAGCCGCCGATCTGGTGGCTGAGCATCACGAGGCCGAACAGCGTCGCCATGTTCGCGGTGCCGTAGAACTTGGCGACCAGCCCGGCCGTCGGCGGCACGGTCGACAAATAGGTCAGGCCGATGACCGCAGCGAAGACGAGCAGCACGACCTCGGTCTTGGGCGCGAGCAGGAAGGCGAGCACGGCGAGCGCGCGCGTCGCGTAGACCAGCGAGAGCAGCGACTTCATGCGCCAGCGCCCGACGGCCCAGCCCATGCTGAAGCTGCCGACGATGTTAAAGAGGCCCACCGTGCCCAGCGCCCACGCACCCAGAGCCGGCGGCAACTGGCACGACGCGACGACGCCCGGCAGGTGCGTTGCGATGAAGGCGACGTGAAAGCCGCAGACGAAGAAGCCCACGCTCAGCAGGCCGAAGTTGCGGTCGTGCAGCGCGCGCGAGATGGCTTGGCGCGTCGTGTCGACGCTCACGGGCGCAGCGGCCTGCGCCGCCGCGCTGAGCACCGAGTTGCCGCGCAGCACCCACGCCGCGGGCAGCGCCAGCAGCGTCAGGCCGGCCAGGCTTTGCACGGCGACGATCCAGCCGGCGCTGCTGGAGATAGCCTGCGCGAGCGGCGCGAACAGGAACTGCCCGAACGAGCCGCCGGCGTTGACGATACCGGTCGCGATGCCGCGCCGCGCGGGGGCGATCAATCGCGTTGCCGCCGCCAACAGCACCGACGGCCCGGCCATGCCGGCGCCGCCCGCGGACAGCACGCCGATCGCGAGAACGAGGCCGGCCGTGCTGGTCATCATCGGGACCATCGCGGTTCCGATGCAGATCAGCAATATGCCGACGACAAGCGCGCGACCAGCGCCGACACGATCGGCCACCATGCCGGCGAAGGGCTGCGTCAGGCCCCACCACAACTGGCCGAACGCGAACGCCAGACTGATGCTCGCCAGGCCGAGGCCGGTATGGGTATTGATCGCATTGAGGAACAGCCCCATCGACTGACGCGCGCCGAGCGAAATCGCGAAGGTGCCGCCGGCAGCCAGCAGCACGAGCCAGAACGCGGGGTTGCGGGGCGAAGCCTTGTCAATCATCAGCCGCCCCTTCGTCGGCGCTTTCGAGCAGCGCCAGACAGTCGTCGATCAGCGCGTGCAACTGCGCGACACGCTCAGGCCCGAGGCGCGCGTTGAGCGCCAACTGCGCCGTCTTCCACGAGCGCTGCGCCTCGGAGCGCTTGGCCCGCCCGGCGTCGGTGAGGGTGACCAGGCGCGAACGCTGGTCTTCGCCTGGGCCGATCTGGATCCAGCCCTGCGTGACCAGAGGCTGCAGGTTGCGCGTCAGCGTCGACGCGTCCAGGCGCATCTGCGCCGCGAGGTCGGCCGGGCGTTGCGGGCCGTCGGTCGACAGGCAACTCAGCAGCGAATATTGCGAGGTCTTGAGCCCGGTCGCGGCGAGCATGGCGTCGTACTCACGGCCGACGCGGCGCGCGAGCTGGCGCAGCTTGTAGCTGGTGCAGCCGCGCGGCAGGGCTGCGGCCTTGGCATGGGTGGTGGTACGCATGGCGACCCGATTGTAGCTACAATCGTTGTATATACAACTATATAAAGATTCCCCATGTCAGCTTCCAAGCCATCCGCCGACGAGACCCTGCAACGCTGGCGCGACGAAGAGGCCGCCGTGCGCGCGCGCCTGGGAGCGATCGGCGTCGCCCGGCCGGAGCAGGTCGCCGGCCTGTCCGGCCTGCAAGTGATGCAGGCGATGCTCGCGGGCGAACTGCCCTCCCCGCCGATCGGCGTGACGCTGGACTTCCTTCCGGTCCGCATCGAGCACGGAATTGCGATCTTCCAGGGCCGCCCGGGGCGGGCGCACTACAACCCCTTGGGGACAGTGCATGGCGGCTGGTTCGCGACGCTGCTCGACTCCTGCGTCGGTTGCGCGGTGCACACCGCGCTGCCTGCGGGGCGTTCGTACACGACGGTCGAGATCAAGATCAACATCGTGCGCGCGCTGACCGACAAGGTGCCGCTGGTGCGCGCCGAGGGGCGCGTGATTCACCTCGGGCGCAGCCTGGCCACCGCCGAGGGCCGGCTGGTCGGCCACGACGGCAAGCTGTACGCTCATGCCACCACGACCTGCTTCGTGTTCGAAGCCCCCCACTCGAAAGCCCACTCATGAGACTGCTCCACACCATGCTGCGCGTCGGCGATCTGCAGCGATCGATTGATTTCTACACGCAGGTGATGGGCATGCAACTGCTGCGCACGACCGAGCGCCCCGAGCAGAAGTACTCGCTGGCCTTCGTCGGCTACGGGCGCAACCCTGAGCAGGCCGAGATCGAACTGACCTACAACCACGGTGTGAGCAGCTACGAGCTCGGCACCGCCTACGGCCACATCGCGCTTGAAGTGCCCGACGTCGCGGCGGCCTGCGCGAAGATCCGCGCCGCCGGCGGCAAGGTCGCGCGCGAGGCCGGACCGGTGCAAGGCGGCGCGACGGTGATCGCCTTCGTCACCGACCCCGACGGCTACAAGATCGAGCTGATCGAACGAAAGGCGTAGTTCCGCCCTGCCCGCTTCGCTATGGCTGCAAGGCGGGCAGCTTGCCAGCACGCAGGTCGTCGAGGTCGGCCACGGTGTCGATGTCGACCAGCACACCGGGGTCGTCGACCTCGACCGCATGCGCCGCATAGCGGGCGACCAGGCGCCGCGCGCCTTCGTCCCCGCCGAGGGCGACGAGCTCCGAGTAGAGCTCGGCCGAGAACCCCACCGGGTGACCGCGGCGGCCACGATGTTGGGCGTAGACCACCGCATGTTCCTGCAGCGCGCGCGCCAGCGCCTGCATCGTGGCCGCGGTGACCATCGGCATGTCGCCCGGCAGAATCAGCCAGCCCGGGGCCTCCGGGCGGGCGCTGACGCCGCACGCGATCGAGTAGCCCATGCCCAGCGGCAGCGGCCCCGGTGTGCCGACCTCGGGCAGGATCACGATGTCGCGCGTGGCGACGCTGCGGCGCGCGATCTCCGCCATGCGCGCGGTGGCGACCACCACCAGCGGCAGTTGGCTGGCCAGCACATTGCGCAAGGTCGTGCCCAGAACGCTCGCATTGCCGATCTTCTGCGCCAGCTTGTGGTCGAGGCCGCGAAAGCGCGATCCGCAACCGGCTGCGAGCACCACCACCACCGGACCGGGCATCTCAATCTCCGTAGCCGCGCCATCGTCGAAGCGGCGCGGCCATTGCACTGTTGTTGTTGACCCGAGAATGGGAGTTCGCGGCGCCGTCAGGTAGTGGGGCCTTCACTTAGGGCGTTGCCCTAGGACCGCAATCGGACGCCACAGCACATAAGTGGAACCGCTCGACGGTCAGCCCAGACCCGAGCGGCAACTTGTCAAGGCAGAGTGTCAAGGCATCAACGACTCGCAAGGGCAAAGTAGCGCTGGGAGGCCGGTTTGGACGCCACCGACAATCGATGAAACGCCGCCCTACGCCAGCCCATCGCCGCCGGTCGCGGGACCTGCATCGTCGCTCAACGGGTAGCGCACGGCGAGCACTTCGAGCCGCTGCGGCCCGCCGGGCGTGACGAGCTGCACCTCGTCGCCAACGCGCGCCCTCAGCAACGCGCGGGCGACGGGCGAGATCCAGCTCACCTCGCCGCTCAGGCTGTCGGCCTCATCGACGCCTTTGATGGTGATCGTGCGCTCCTCGCCTTGCGGGTTTGCGTAGGTCACCGTTGCGCCGAAGAACACCTGGTCGCCGCCATGATGTACCGACGGATCGGCCACTTCGGCGATATCCAGGCGGCGGGTGAGGAACCGAATCCGGCGGTCGATCTCGCGCAGGCGTTTCTTGCCGTAGAGGTAGTCGCCGTTCTCCGAGCGGTCGCCGTTCTTGGCCGCCCACGACACCACTTCGACGACCTTGGGCCGCTCGACATCGAGCAGTTCCAGCAGCTCCGCGCGCAGTCGCCGGTAGCCCGCAGGCGTCATGTAGTTGCGCACGCCTTGCGGCAGCTCGGGCGCGGCAACGTCGTCGTCGCCGTCCTCGTCGGCGGCGTCGGGGTCGCGCGTGAAGGCCTTGTTCATCGCAGCCGCCAACCTGCGCCTGTCAACGGTTGTCGAGCCGGTTGTAGTCGAACAGGCCCGCTTCGAGCGGCGCCCATTGCGCATAGGCGTCGACCATCGCGTCGCTCGCCGCCCAGAACGCCGGGCTCGTGCGGCGGATCGCGAAGCGGTCGGCAAAGGCGCGATAGTCGAGCTCGGTGGCCATCTTCGCGAGCGCCGCCGTCAACGCAGAAAGTTCGTTAGGCTTTGCGCGGTAAAGGGCGTTGGGGTAGGCACCGATGAAACCCGGCACCACCGTCAGCGTGTTCTCGGCCGGCAGCAGGTCGTCTTCGCTTTCGAGCAGGTGCGCCACGTTGCGATGCCCGGTGTTGCGCAGCAGGCTGAAGTACCGCGGCGCACGCGGCGGGTCGTCGATGCGCAGCACCGTCGCCTCGGGCAGCCACGACAGGCTCGCCCCGTGCACTTCGGACAGCCGCTGCAGGCTCTGGCGCAGCGCCGGGTCGTCCACCGCAGCGAGGTCCAAGCGCTGCGTCAATACCGGCGCCAGGCGCTGGCCGAGCATCGCGTAGAGCTCGCGCTGCGGGTCGGCGGTGCGGTAGACGATGCCCGTCTCGGCGACGATCATGTCCTTGCTGCCGTCGACGTAGGCCTTGACGCGCGCGCTCGCGCCGCGGTACCAGTAGTCGCGCGTCTTCTGACGATCCGCCTTGGGCAGCAGGGCGAGGAAGTTGGTCTCGCCTTCCATGCGCATGAAGTCCATGTAGAGGCGGCTGTTCAGTTGGTGCCCGAGGTTGCCGAACGGGTCGTAGCCGGCGACGAGCAGATAGTAGATGCGCTCGAACAGCGGGTAGCCGATGACCCACGCCGTCTTCGGCGGGCCGCCGACCAGGCCCTTGACGACCGATGCGCTGTCGAAGTGGCGGAACACCGTCAGCGCGGCATTCGAGTTGCGCTCGTCGCCGTCCCAGATCAGCGACAGGTCCATCTTCTTCGCGCCGCCGAAGCGCTGGTTGAGGAGATCGCTTCGCGCGGCGACGGCCTTCGTCTCGCGCCGGGCAAGTTCGATCCAGGCGAGGACCGGCGCATCGCTGCCGTAGTAGGCCGGCAGGCGCAGGTTCTCGGCCTGGCGCGCGATCAGCTCGGCGCCGACCTCGTCGGCGCCGCTCTTGGGGTCGATGAAGTAGACCCAGAACCGGTCCTCGATGACGTCGAGCGCGACCTGACCGCGGCACACCGGACCCTTGATGAAGTTCATGATGAAGAACTCCGCCTCGTCGAGCAGGAAGCGGTAGCGCGAATCGGCTGGGATCGCGGCGAAGGTCAGGAACGGGTTCGACGCCTGCGGGGTGGCGTAGGACGGCAAGGCGTCGACCTTGTAAGCGCTGTCGATGAACCAGCCGCGCAGCTTGGTCATGCGCCCCGGCGACAGCAGGTAGGGCATGTGCGTCTTCGCGAGCAGGGTCTCGCGCTCCGGCTCGATGCTGTAGTGAAAGCGCGAGGCGCCCGGATCGTCGTACGGGCGGCGCGTCGCGATCACCGCCCCCGCCGTTCCCGGCGCACCCGTGCGGCGGACGATGCGAAACGCCCGCCGCTGCGGGTCGCCCTCGAACACCAGGTGGCCGAGGAACAGGTGCTCGTAGAGGTAACGGCTCATCAACTGCTCCTTGAGCGACGGGCCGCTCAGGAACTGCTCCCACTCCTTCACCTGGCGTGCCAGATCGGGTGGCAGCGCCTGAGTTGTTTCGTTAGGCGAACCGGCGGCGAGCCAGCGCATGAGCACACCCTGCTCGCGCTCGTTCAGCCCGGGCAGGCCGTAGGGCATGCCGCCCAGCGGATGGTCGCGCTCGTAGGCGTCGTACTCGTCCAGTCGCGGGCAGGACTGCTTGCGATCGAGCGAGAAGTCGAACTCCTTCGAGAGCACCGCCTGGTCCGGCAACGGATGTGCCTGCTTGAGGGCCAGGCTGCGAAAGAGCACGCTCGCCGCCAGATCGTTCGCGGGCGTGGGCGTGCGCTCGTTCAGCACCGGATGAAAGCCCTTCTGCCGCCACTCGGACGGCAGCTCGGCATCGACGAACAAGCGCGTCGGCGGCGCTTCGTCCAGGCGTGCGGCGTCGTAGACCAGCGCCTTGGTCGCGCCGCGCGCAATGCCCTCCCACGCGCCGAGCTTGAGCTGGCAGGGCGCGTCGTAGCAGCCGTGGCAGACGACGCAGCGCCGCTCGAGCACCGGCCGCACATCGGCGCTGTACGACACCGCGTCGGCGGCGGCGACCGGCGGGTGGTCGAAGCGCTGCGGGTTCTCCGGGCCGAAGCGCTTGTTCAGCGCATCCTGCGTTAGCGCGGCGCAGCCGGCGAGACAGGTGAGTACAAGGGCGAGGGTCGTGCTGCGCATGGCTGGGTGCAGATTGAAGTCGCGGCCATCCTACCCGACGAGGAACCGCGCCTGCGGCGCCGCGGGCCGGGTCTGCGCGCAGTGCCACAATGACGCCGCCCACCAGCGACACGCCCAGCAACTCGAATGCAATTGCCCGACTCAGCACGGCCAATGACTGGTACGAGTGCCACGGCCACGGCGCGTCACTGGCGGACCTTGCTCGTGCTGCTGCTCGTCGTCGTGAGCTACCTGGCGCTGACTCCCACGCCTCCCAAGGAACTCACGCTGGGCTGGGACAAGGCGAATCACATGGCGGCCTTCGCCGCGCTCACGATCGCAGCCTATGGCGGCATTCGTGTCTCGCTCGGCCGACTGCTGCTACTGGCGGCCTCGCTGCTCGCCTTTGGCGGCCTGATCGAGGTCTTGCAGCGCTTCGTTCCCGGCCGCTCGTGCGAGTGGGAGGACTTGTTCGCCGACGCAATCGGCATCGCCTTCGGTATGGCGATCGGGGCCTGCGTATTCCGGATGGCGCGCCGAATGTTCAGGGGCGATCGCTGAGCGCCCGTGCGTCCTAGGAGTGTGGGCGGCAGAAAGTCGTCGGCTGCAACGCGCGAGAAACCGGCACCGCCGGGTATCAGATCCTGCGCCCAGGGGGCCCACCCTGGGCTTGTCGGTGCTACCCATCGGCACTCGGTTGTCGCACGTTTCGCTTCGACGCCTTCTGCCGCCCACACTCCTAGCTGAACAACCTTCGCGCCGCAGCCGAGCCGGCCGCCAGGCCGTGCGCAGCGAGAGCAGCGTAAAGGCGGTCGAGCTCGACCGTGATGCTGGCGAAGCCGGGCTCGGTCAGAGGCCGGCCCTGATCGTCGACGATCGAGGCCTCCAGGCCCTTGGCAAGCGCCTGCGCGCTGGCCTGCCAGGCGAGCAGCGGCTGCTGGGCAGGGTCGGTCTGGGCGACGTCGAAACTCAGTGTCACATCGCGCACCGAGGCCAGGTTCGGGTCGTCGGCGAGCGCGGCCTGGGCGTCGTAGCCGAGGACCAGTACCGGCGGCGCACCCTCCTCGGCCGCGGGCAGCACCATGCGACCGGGCACCAGGCCCGAGACGAAGCCGCTACGCGCCGCGTGCTGCTGGACGAACCCGACCGACCACGCCGCGCCCTGCGCCTGCAGGCGCAGCGCGAGTTGCGCATCGTGCGCGCCGGCAAAGCCATCGAGCTCGCGTGCGCGAGCCACGACGTCGAGCATGTCGGGCAGCTCGGCCATCGCGCCCACGGCATCGGCCAGCGTCTGCACGATCTGCACGAATTCGGAGTACTCGATCTCGTTCAACGCGCCGGTGCGGTTGGCCATCTGCACACCGGCCTGGAGTTGCCCGTACCGCGCGCCGGCAGCGATGGTCTCCCACTCGCCGCTTTCGGCGCCGAGGCCCTCGATCAGGAAGGGCTTGCTGCCCGCGCGGCGGGTGTGCGGCAGATGAGAGAGCACGAACTCGCCGGCCAGCGGCGCCTCGGGCTCGAGGCTGGCGATGGCGTCGATCAAGGCGTCCAGCCGCAAGGGCGTCCGGCGCGGGCCGGCGCGCTGAGCGGCGTCGTCGCGCGCGGCGTCATGCAAGGCCGGATCGGTCAGCACGGGCTCCATCTGCTCGGCAGGCGCTGCCTCGCCGGCCGACGTGGCTCGCCGCGGCCCGGCCTTGCGCGCCTGCCAGGCGCCGTGGGCGACGACGCCGGCGAGCACGACGCCGCCGACGATGGCCAGGCCGACGGTCAGGTCGCTCACTGCGAAGCCTCCGCCATGCCGACCGCCGCCGTCATGTCGACGGCGACGATGCGCGACACGCCCTGTTCCTGCATCGTCACGCCGATCAACTGCTCGGCCATCTCCATCGCGATCTTGTTGTGGCTGATGAACAGGAACTGCGTGCCCTGGGCCATCTCCTTGACCAGCGCGGCATAGCGGTCGGTGTTGGCATCGTCCAGCGGCGCGTCGACTTCGTCGAGCAGGCAAAAAGGCGCCGGGTTCAATTGGAATATCGCGAACACAAGCGCGATCGCGGTCAGCGCCTTCTCGCCGCCCGAGAGCAGGTGGATCGAGCTGTTCTTCTTGCCCGGCGGCTGCGCCATCACCTGCACGCCGGCGTCGAGGATCTCGTCGCCGGTCATCACCAGCCGCGCCGTGCCGCCGCCGAAGAGGGTCGGGAACATGCGGCCGAAATGCGCGTTGACGGCGTCGAAGGTGGTGGCCAGCAGCTCGCGCGTCTCGAGGTCGATCTTGTGGATCGCATCTTCGAGCGTTCCGATGGCGTCGAGCAGGTCGGCCATCTGCGCGTCGAGGAAGGTCTTGCGTTCGCGCGAGGTCGTCAGCTCATCGAGCGCAGCCAGGTTCACCGCGCCGAGGGCGGCGATGTCGCGGTTGATGCGGTCGATCTCGGTCTGTAGGCCGTAGAGCTTCACGCCACCATCGGCCACGCCTTGCGCGAGCGCGGCCAGGTCGACCTGTGCCTGAGTCAACTGTTCGAGATACTGCGCGCCGCCGAGCGCGGCGGCCTGTTCTTCGAGCTGCAGCTTGACGATGCCGTCGCGCAGCGGTTGCAGGCTGTGCTCGAAGCCCAGGCGCCGCTCGTCGGCGCGGCGAACCTGCGCGCTCAGATCGTCGTAGGCGCTGCGCTGCGCGCCGAGCGCCTTCTCGCGCTCGACCTTGACTGCCAGCGCTTCCTGCAAAGCGGCCTGCTCCGTGCCGCCGGCCAGCGCTTCGAGCTCGATGCGAAGCGCAGCCCCCGACGCCTCGTTGGCCTCGAACTGCTGCTGCGCCGTCGCCCGGCTGCGTTCAAGTTCGCCGCGGCGGGCGAGCAGCGAACGCGATGCGAACTGCGCTTCCTGGGCCTGGCGCTCGACGGCGCGCAGTTGCTCGCGCGCCGCGGCGAGCGCGCGTTCGGCGGCGATCACGGCCTCGCCCTGTTCGGCATGGCGCTCCTGCGTGCTGCCGAGCTGGACGTCGAGTTCCTCGAAGCGCGCCTCGGCGCCGGTGCGGCGCTCGTTCAGCGACGCGAGCTGCGCGTCCACATCGGCCAGTTCGCCCAGCAGACGGTCGCGCCGTGCACGCGCGGCCTGCGCCTGCTCGGTCAGGCGCAGCAACTCGACCTGCACCTGATGCGAACGAGTTTGCGCATCGCCCGCCTCGCGGCGCGCCTGCGCGAGCCGCTGCGACGCTTCGGTGTAGGCCGCCTCGCTGCGCACCAGCGCGCTGCGGGCTTCGTCGGTCAGCAGCGCCTGCGCACGCAGTTGCAGCGTTAGGTTCTCGATCTCCTGCGCGCGCGCCAGCATGCCGGCCTGCTCGGAGTCCGGTGCATAGAAGCTGACCGCGAACTGGCTGACCGCGTGCCCGGCGGCGGTCATGATCACCTCGCCGTGCTGCAACTTCGCGCGCGCGGCGAGCGCATCGTCGATGCTTGGCGCGGTGTACACGCCTTCGAGCCAATCGCCCAGCAGCGCCTGCAAGCCGCTGTCGGCGAGGCGCAGCAGGTCGGCCAGGCGGGGCAGCGTGTCGTGCGTGCTGGCAATCGCCGCCGCGGGCGTGGTGTAGAACGCCAGCCGCGACGGCGGCGCGTCGTCAGCGAAGGCGCGCACGGTCTCGATGCGGCCGACGGCGAGCGCAGACAGGCGCTCGCGCAGCGCCGCTTCGAGCGCCGTTTCCCAGCCGGGCTCGATGTGAATGCGCGTCCACAGGCCTTGCAGGCTATCGAGGCCATGGCGAGCCAACCAAGGTTTGAGCTTGCCTTCGGTTCTCACCTTGTCCTGCAGCGCGCGCAGCGCATCGAGGCGCGCCGCGAGGCCGCTCTGGCGCGAGGACTCCTGGTTCGCTGCCGCCTGCTTTGCGCGCCGTTCGTCGTCGAGCGCCGGCACTTGAGCAGCGAGTTCCTCGAGCCGCGCCTCGGCCTGCACCTTCGCTTCGCCGGCAATGCCGCCCTGGCGCTGCAGCTCGGCCAGACGCGCCTCGTCAGGGGCGGCAAGCGCCTTGTCCTCAGCCACCATGCGATCGCGTCGCGCGCCAAGCTGGCGCAACTGTTCCTCGACGTTGCGCGACTCCGCGGCGAGCACCTGAATCTGCTGCTGCACCTGCGCCACCTGGGCCCGCTGCTCGTTGCTGCGCCCCTGCGCGGCGCGCAGCGCGTCTTCCAGCGCCGGCAGCCTCAAAGCCTGGGCCTCGGCCTGCGCGGCAAGCGATTCGCTGTCCTCGCCCGCCTGCGCGATCTGGGCCGCGACCTGTTCGATCTCCTGCCCGGCTTCGGCTTGCTGGCCGCTCCAGCGCGCGTTCTGCGCCTGAAGTTCGAGCAGGCGCTGCTCGATGCGCTGGCGGCCTTCGACGACGTAGCGAATGCGCTCTTCGAGCCGGCTCACCTCGAGCGACGCCTCGGCGAGCACCCCTTGCGCGCCATGCAGATCGTCGCCCGCCGCGTAGTGCGCCTGGCGCAGGGCTTCGAGTTCGGCCTCGACGTGGCGCAGTTCGGCCACACGGGCCTCGAGCGCGTTGGTCGCCGCCAGCACCTCGCGCTTGACGCGCTCCTCCTCGCTCGCCGCGTCGCGGTGCTTGAGGAACCACAGCTCATGCTGCTTGCGCGTACCCTGCTCCTGCAGCGCGTGGTATTGCGATGCGACCTCGGCCTGGCTTTCGAGCTTCTCGAGATTCGCGTTCAGCTCGCGCAGGATGTCCTCGACGCGCGTCATGTTCTCGCGCGTGTCCTTGAGCCGGCTCTCGGTCTCGCGCCGACGCTCCTTGTACTTCGAGACACCGGCCGCCTCTTCGAGGAACATGCGCAATTCCTCGGGCTTGCTCTCGATGATGCGGCTGATCGTGCCCTGGCCGATGATGGCGTAGGCGCGCGGGCCCAGGCCCGTGCCGAGGAACACGTCCTGCACGTCGCGGCGGCGCACCGGCTGGTTGTTGATGTAGTAGCTGCTCGTGCCGTCGCGCGTGAGCACGCGCTTGACGGCGATCTCGGCGAACTGGTTCCACTGCCCGCCGGCGCGCGCGTCCTCGTTGCTGAACACGAGCTCGACGCTGGCCCGGCCCGCGGGCTTGCGCAGGCCCGAGCCGTTGAAGATCACGTCCTGCATCGACTCGCCGCGCAACTCGCTCGCCCTGCTCTCGCCGAGCACCCAGCGCACCGCGTCCATGATGTTGGACTTGCCGCAGCCGTTGGGGCCGACCACGCCCACGAGTTGCCCGGGCAACTGGAAGTGCGTCGGCTCGGCGAAAGACTTGAAGCCGGAGAGTTTGATCGAGTTGAGGCGCATGCGGGTCGCTGTGAATAAGCCCCAAGTCGTTGATTCATATGAGAAAACCCGCTTGAAGCGGGGTTCTCTGGCGGGCTGGATGATACCATCGCGCCCCTTCTCTCAACCCTCGCGAGACCCGACCGTTATGGCCAAGAAGCTACGCCCCGCATTGCCGCCGAAAGAGCGCGCTGCTCCCGCCGAGCCGCCATCGGCGGCGAGCAAGGACTTGCAGGTGTTCCCCAACCCCGCCGCCGAGCGCGACTACCTCATCGAGTTCGAGTTGCCCGAGTTCACCTGCCTGTGCCCGCTGACCGGCCAGCCCGACTTCGCGCACTTCACGATCGCGATGGTCGCTGACAAGTTTTGCGTCGAACTGAAGAGCCTGAAGCTCTACTTCTGGAGCTATCGCAACGAGGGCGCTTTCCACGAGAAGGTCACCAACGACGTCTTGAGCGACATCGTCCGCGCGACAGACCCGCGCTTCATCCGCGTCACCGCCAAGTGGTACGTTCGCGGCGGCATCTACACGACCGTCGTCGCCGAACATCGCCAGAAGCGCTGGAAGGCGCCGGCGCGCATAGCCCTGCCCACGGGCGGAGCGCGAAGCTAAGCATGAAGCCCGCCCGGCCGGCCTATCAGAAGTTCGACGTCGCCGTGCAGGGCAGCGCCATCGACGGGCGTGGCGTTTTCGCGGCCGAGGCAATACCGGCCTGGCGCAAGATCGGCGAGATCCGCGGCGAGGCGATCAGCGTCGAGGAGGGGCGCATCCGAGCGACGCGTGTCGAGCGCGTGATGATGGTCGAGATCTCGCCCGAGCGCGCGATCGACTTCTCGCGCTCGACCGACCCGATGCGCTACACCAACCACTCGTGCGCGCCCAACGCGCGCATGACGATCCGGCGCGGCCGGGTGGAGTTCTACGCCTTGCGTGCGATCGCGCCGGGCGAAGAGATGACCGTGAACTATGGCCCTACGCACCACGAAGGCCGCCTCGCCTGCCGCTGCGGCGCGCCGGGATGCGCGCTATGGTTGTAGAGTCCGCGCTCGGACGCGACGTTCGGGGAGATGGGCCATGGCGATCACGTACTGCGCGCACGATGCCGACGGCCAGCGCATTGAGTACCGCGACCGCAAGCGGGCGTGGTGGGCGTTGTCGGTCGTCTATCCGCTGCTGCCGCTGGCCGGCATCGCTGCCCACGCATTGACGGGTTATCAGATCGCGCTCGGCCTGCCGCTCCTCATCAGCTACGGCCTGATGCCGCTGCTCGACTTTCTGATCGGCGAAGACACCAACAACCCGCCCGAAGCCGTCGTGCCGCAGCTCGAAGCCGACCGCTACTACCGCTGGCTGACCTGGGCCACGGTGCCGCTGCACTTCATCGCCTTCATCGCCTGCGCGTGGTGGGCGGGCACGCAGGGGCTCTCGTGGTGGGCGGTACTGTTGCTGGCCTACGTGGCCGGCACCGACGCCGGCCTCGGGCTGAACACCGGGCACGAACTCGGCCACAAGCAGACTGCCGTCGAGCAGTGGCTGGCCCGGCTGGTGCTGGCAGTGCCGGCCTACGGGCACTTCACCGTGGAGCACGGGCGCGGCCACCACCGCCACGTTTCGACGCCCGAAGACCACGCCAGCTCGCGCATGGGCGAGTCGATCTACCGCTTCGCGCTGCGCGAGACGCCGGGCGGCATCCGCCGCGCGTGGCGGCTCGAGGGCGAGCGCCTGGCGCAACTCGGCCGCTCGCGGTGGAGCCTGGCCAACACGATGCTGCAGTCCTATGCGGTCACCGCGCTGTTGCAGCTCGGCCTGATGGCCGCATTCGGCTGGGTGATGCTGCCCTTCCTCGTCGTGCACAACCTCGTCGCCTGGTGGCAGCTCACGTCGGCGAACTATGTCGAGCACTACGGCCTGCTGCGCGAGAGACTACCCAGCGGGCGCTACGCCGCGCCGCAGCCGCACGACTCGTGGAACACCAACCACCTGGTCTCGAACCTGGCCACCTTCCACCTGCAGCGCCACTCCGACCATCACGCGCACCCGCTCCGCCGTTACCAGTCGCTGCGCCACTTCGAGCACTTGCCGCAACTGCCCAGCGGCTACTTCGGCATGTTCCCTCTGGCCTACGTGCCGGCCCTGTGGTTTCGCGTGATGGACGCGCGCCTGCTCGCGCTACCGCATGTGCAAGGGCAACTGGACCGCGTCAACATCGACCCGCGCCGGCGCGCCGAGCTGTACCGGCGCTACAGCCCAAGCCCCGCCGCGGCCACGGCTTGCGTGGGTGCGTCGGCGCAGAGCGCCGCGCCGAACTCATGACCCTGCCGATGCCGGCCAGCAGCGGCCTGCAAACACGGGCGCGTCCCCGATGATCGCGCGCATGAATCCGCTGCTGGGTAAGCTGCATCCCTACCCGTTCGAGCGGCTGAAGGCGCTGACTCAGGGCATCACGCTCCCGCCTGACTTCAGCCCGATCAGCCTCGGCCTGGGCGAGCCGCGCCACGCCACGCCCGAGCTCATCAAGCAAGCGCTGATCGACGCCCTGCCGGGCCTGGCCCACTATCCTGCAACGGCCGGCGAGCCCGCGCTGCGCGAGGCCTGCGTAGGATGGCTTCAGCGCCGCTACGGCGTGACGCTGGACCCGGCGAGCCAGGTGCTGCCCGTCAACGGCTCGCGCGAGGCTTTGTTCGCGCTCGCGCAGACCGTGATCGACCCTTCGCGCAGCGGCGCGACCGTCGTCTGCCCGAACCCGTTCTATCAAATCTACGAGGGCGCGGCGCTGCTCGCCGGCGCAAAGACCGCGTTCGCCAACAGCGACCCCAAGCGTAACTTCGCCGCCCTCTGGTCGCAGATCGACACCGCCACCTGGGCGCGCACGCAGTTGCTCTACGTCTGCTCGCCCGGCAACCCGACCGGCGCCGTGATGCCGCTTGCCGAGTGGCAGATGCTGTTCGATCTCAGCGACCGCCACGGCTTCGTGATCGCGAGCGACGAGTGCTACTCCGAGATCTATTTCGGCGACCAGGCACCGCTTGGCTCGCTCGAAGCCGCGGCCCGGCTCGGCCGCAAGGATTTCACGAACCTGGTCGCGCTCACCAGCCTGTCCAAGCGCTCCAGCGTGCCGGGCCTGCGCTCGGGCTTCGTCGCCGGCGACGCGCGGCTGATGAAGTCCTTCCTGCTCTACCGCACCTACCACGGCAGCGCGATGAGCCCGCCGGTGCAGCGCGCCAGCATCGCGGCCTGGAACGACGAGGCGCACGTGCAGGCCAACCGCGCGCTGTACCGCACGAAGTTCGATCGGGTAACGCCGTTGCTGGCGGGCGTGCTCGATGTCGCGCTGCCCGACGCAGGCTTTTATCTCTGGGCCGGCGTGCCCGGGGGCGACGACGTCGCCTTCGCACTCGGGTTGCTGGCTCAATACAATGTCGCCGTGCTGCCGGGCAGCCTGCTCGCGCGTGAGGCGCACGGCGTCAACCCGGGAGCGGGCCGGGTCCGTCTTGCCTTGGTGGCCGGCGCGGACGAATGCCTGGAAGCAGCTCGGCGCGTCGCCGCCTTCGTCAAAGCTCATTGAACACCCCATGACCGAACTCTCGACACGACAACTTCAAGACATCATCGACCTCGCCTGGGAGGCCCGGGCGCAGATCAGCGCCGTCAGCGCGCCCGAAGTCCGCGAGGCGGTCGAGCACACGATCGCCGAGCTCAACGCCGGGCGCATCCGCGTCGCCGAGCGCCAGGGCGTGGGCCAGTGGACGGTGAACCAGTGGATCAAGAAGGCCGTGCTGCTGAGCTTTCGGCTGAGCGAGAACGAACTCATCCGCGCCGGCGACCTGACCTTCTTCGACAAGGTCCGGACCAAGTTCTCGCACATCGACGACGACGCCGTGCGCGCCTCCGGCGTGCGCATCGTTCCGCCGGCGGTCGCGCGGCGCGGCGCCTACCTCGCGAAGAACGTGGTGCTGATGCCGAGCTTCGTCAACATCGGCGCCTATGTCGACGAGGGCGCGATGATCGACACCTGGGCCGCCGTCGGCTCGTGCGCGCAGATCGGCAAGAACGTGCACCTGTCGGGCGGCGTCGGCATCGGCGGCGTGCTCGAGCCGATGCAGGCCAACCCGACGATCATCGAAGACAACTGCTTCATCGGCGCGCGCTCGGAGGTCGTCGAGGGCGTGATCGTGGAGGAGAACTCCGTCCTCGGCATGGGCGTTTACGTCGGCCAGAGCACGCCGATCTACGACCGCGAGAAGGACGAAGTGAGCTACGGCCGCATTCCTTCGGGATCGGTCGTCGTCAGCGGCAACCTGCCCAAGGCGGGCGGCAAGTACAGCCTGTACTGCGCGGTGATCGTCAAGCGCGTCGACGCGCAGACGCGCGCGAAAACGAGCATCAACGAACTGCTTCGCGCGTGAACGTGAAAGCCCGCACGCCCCCGGCATCGGCGCCTGCCAGCGGCAACCTGGATCGCGTGCTGCGCCTGATGGCCGAGAAGAGCGCGTCGGACGTCTTCATCTCCGCGAACTCGCCCATCCTCATCAAGATCAACGGCCAGATCGTGCCGCTGAGCGACCAGCCGCTCACGCCGTCGCAGCCGAGGCAGTTGCTGGCAGAGTTGCTGTCGCCGCTGCAGCTCGAGGAGTTCGACGAATCCGGCGAGCTCAACGTCGGCCTGGGTCTGTCGGGGGTCGGCAGCTTCCGACTGAGTGCGTTCAAGCAACGCGGCACGGTCGCCGCCGTCTTCCGCTGCATCCCGCACGAGATCCCGGCCCTGGCGGCGCTGAAGATGCCGCCCATCCTGGGCACGCTGGCCGTGGCCAAGCGCGGCCTGGTGCTGATCGTCGGCGCCGCCGGCACCGGCAAGAGCACGACGCTGGCGGCAATGATCGAGCAGCGCAACCAGCAGATGACCGGGCACATCCTGACCATCGAAGACCCGATCGAGTTCATGTTCCGCAACAAGAAGTCCATCGTCAACCAGCGTGAGGTCGGGCAAGACACGCAGTCGCTGCGGATCGGGCTGCGCAATGCGCTGCGGCAGGCGCCGGACTGCATACTCATCGGCGAAATTCGCGACCGCGAGACGATGAGCGCGGCGTTGAGCTATTCGCTCTCCGGCCACCTCGTTCTCTCAACGCTGCACGCCAATAACAGCTATCACGCGCTGAGCCGCATCACATCGCTCTACCCTCCAGAATCGCGCTCGGCGCTGCTGAGCGACCTCGCAACAGGCCTGCGCTCCATCGTCTCGCAGCGCCTTCTGCGCTCGCTCTCAGGCGCGCGTGTGCCGGCAGCGGAGGTCATGTTCAACACCAAGCTCATCGCCGAGATGATCGAGCAGGGCGACTTCAACGGCATTCGCGAGGCGATGACGAAGTCGATGGCCGAAGGCTCGCAGACTTTCGAGCATGACCTTGCGCGCCTGATCACCGAAGGCGTCGTTTCGCGGGACGAGGGCCTCGCCCACGCCGACTCGCCGACCAATCTTCTGTGGCGCATGCAAAACGACCTCACACCGCAGAGACGGCTGTTGCCGACAGTCGAGGAGATTGACGAAGGCGCCACCTTCACCGAGATCATGCTCGACGCCCCGCAGCCGTGACGCCGCCGATGACGAGCGCGCTGCACCTTGCCGAACAGTTGATCGCCTGCCGCTCGCTGACGCCGGAAGACGGCGGCTGCCAGGCATTGATCGCCGAACGCTTGCGCCCGCTCGGCTTCGCCTGCGAGTCGCTCGCGTTCGGCCCCGAGGGCGCGCGTGTATCCAACCTGTGGGCGGTTCGCCGCGGCGCGCCCGGCGGGAAGTTGCTCGTCTTCGCCGGGCATACCGACGTGGTTCCGACGGGGCCGCTCGCGCAGTGGCAGAGCGACCCCTTCGTTCCAACGCACCGCGGCGGCAAGCTCTACGGGCGCGGCGCGGCCGACATGAAGACCTCGATCGCGGCGATGGTGGTCGCAGCCGAGGAGTTCGTTCAAGCGCACCCGAATGCACCAGGGTCGATCGCGCTGCTGATCACGAGCGACGAGGAGGGCCCGTCCATCGACGGCACGGTACGGGTGTGCGAGCTCTTGCGGTTGCGCGGCGAGCGCCTCGACTACTGCATCGTCGGCGAGCCGACCTCCGTCGAACGCTTGGGCGACATGGTCAAGAACGGCCGCCGCGGCAGCCTCTCGGGCCGGCTCGCCGTGCGCGGCGTGCAGGGCCACATTGCGTACCCGCAGTTGGCGAAGAACCCGATCCACCATGCCGCACCGGCGCTGGCCGAACTGGTCGCCACGGTCTGGGACGCAGGCAACGAGTACTTCCCGCCGACCGGCTGGCAGGTCTCCAACATCCACGCCGGCACCGGCGCCGGCAACGTGATCCCGGGCGAGTTGGTCGTCGACTTCAATTTCCGCTTCAGCACCGAGTCGACCCCCGATGCGCTCAAGCAGCGCGTGCACGCCACACTTGACCGCCACGGCTTGCACTACGGCATCGAATGGACCCTCGGCGGCGAGCCCTTCTTGACACCGGTGGGCAACCTCAGCGAAGCACTGCGCGCCGCGATCCGCAGCGAGGCGCAGATCGAGGCCGAACTGTCGACCACCGGCGGCACATCGGACGGGCGCTTCATCGCCAAGCTGTGCCCGCAGGTCGTGGAATTCGGCCCCGTCAACGCCAGCATCCACAAGATCGACGAGCACGTCGAGGTGGCGAGCATCGAGCCGTTGAAGAACATCTACCGCAAGACGCTCGAGGCCTTGCTGGGATGACACTGACTCTCGTCGCGTGGTGGGCGCCTTGCGGCCCGTTGCAGTCATCCATTGAGCGAGCCGGGTTGGCAGCACGCGACCACTTGCGCGCGATCAGAACGACGGCGTGCTCTGCTGCGCTCGTGTCCCCCGGGCCGGGCGAAGCCCGGCCCGGGGGACACGAGCAGCGGCGGGCACCCATCGTCCACGGCTCGCGCAAGAGGTCGCGCGATGAGTGACTGCAACGGGCCGAATGCAGTCCATCGCAGCCCAGCCGAGCCGCGTGCGCGGCCCATCGTGGGCGCCGACTAGGAACACATGACATGACATTGATAGCCCTCATCACCGCGCAAAGCGCCCGCCTCAAACAGGCGGGCGTTTCGTTTGGGCACGGCACGACGAATGCCTTCGACGAGGCGGCCTGGCTCGTGCTGTGGTCGCTCGGCATGCCGCTGGACGAGCTCGAATCGCATGCCAAGCGCGAGATGAGCGACGAGGAGCGCGCGCGCGCCGAAGCGCTCGTCACCGAGCGCATCGCGACGCGCCGGCCTGCCGCCTACCTGACCGGCGAAGCCTGGCTGCAAAACGTGCCGTTCTACGTCGACGAGCGCACGCTGGTGCCGCGCTCGTTCATCGCCGAGCTGCTCGCCGACGGCGAGGGCGAGGGCACGCTCGATGCGTGGCTCAGCGAGCGCACGCTGCGCGTGCTCGACCTGTGCACCGGCAATGGCAGCCTGGCCGTGATCGCGGCGATGGCCTACCCCGAGATCAGCGTCGACGCGTGCGACCTTTCCGCCGACGCGCTTGCCGTCGCGCGCATCAACGTCGATCGGCACCAGCTTGCGCAGCGCATCACGCTCGTGCAGTCGGACCTGTTCGCCGCCCTGCCCGGCCGCTACGACCTGATCGTCTGCAACCCGCCCTACGTGAACGCCGCCAGCATGGCCGCGCTGCCCGCCGAGTACCGCGCCGAGCCGGCGCTGGCACTGGCCGGCGGCGAGGATGGGATGGACCTGGTGCGCCGCATCCTCGCCGACGCGCCTGCACACATGAACGACGAGGCCGTGCTGGTGCTCGAGATCGGCAACGAGCGGCGCCACTTCGAGCACGCCTTCCGCCGCCTCGAGGTCGCGTGGCTGGAAACGAGTGCCGGCGACGATCAGGTGCTGCTCGTCACCCGCGATGCCCTCACGCGCTGGAACCGCCCGTGATCACGCTGCGCAATCTGACGCTGCGCCGCGGCACCAAGGTCGTCCTCCAGCAGGCCAACCTGACGCTCAACCCGGGCGAGAAGATCGGCCTCGTCGGGCGCAATGGCGCCGGCAAGTCGTCCCTCTTCGCGCTGCTCACGCACAAGCTGCATGCCGATGCCGGCGATGTGGACTACCCGGCGCGCTGGCGCCTGGCCGAAGTCGTGCAGTCCATGCCCGAGACCGATGACGGCGCGACGGCCTACGTGCTGCAGGGCGACACGCGGCTGATGGAGGCCGAGGCGGCGCTTGTGGCCGCCGAGGCGACCGACGACGGCCACGCGATGGCCGATGCGCACCACGAACTCGCCGAGGCCGGCGTGTTCGACGCCCGCCCGCGCGCACAAGCGCTGCTCATGGGTCTCGGGTTCAAGACCGAGCAGCTCGACGCGCCGGTGAACAGCTTCTCCGGCGGCTGGCGCATGCGGCTGCAGCTGGCACGCGCGCTGATGTGCCCGGCCGACCTGATGCTGCTCGACGAGCCGACCAACCACCTCGACCTCGACGCGCTGGTGTGGCTGGAAGCCTGGCTGCAGCGCTACGAGGGCACGATGATCGTGATCAGCCACGACCGCGAATTCCTCGACGCGATCACGCGCGTGACGGTGCACCTGGACGAAGCGCAACTGACGCGCTACAGCGGCAACTACAGCGCGTTCGAGGAGATGCGCGCGATCCGATTGGAGCAGGCCGCGGCCGCCTTCGGCAAGCAGCAAGAGCGCATCGCGCATCTGCAGAAGTTCATCACCCGCTTCAAGGCCAAGGCGAGCAAGGCCAAGCAGGCGCAAAGCCGCGTCAAGGCGCTAGAGCGCATGGAGCGCCTGGCGCCGGTGCTGACGGCGAGCGACTTCAGCTTCGAGTTCCGCGAGCCGCTCTCGCTGCCCAACCCGATGTTGAGCTTTGACGACGTGGCCTGTGGATACCGCAGCGACGAGGGCGAGACGACCATCGTGCGCGGCATCCGCCGCTCGGTGCTCGCGGGCCAGCGCATCGGGATTCTCGGTGCTAACGGTCAAGGCAAGTCGACGCTGGTCAAGACGGTGGCCCGCATGCAGCCGCCGCTCGCCGGCCATGTGGTCGAGGGCAAGGGCCTCGTGATCGGCTACTTCGCGCAGCAAGAGCTCGACGTGCTGCGCCTGGATGAAGGCCCGCTCGCGCACCTGACGCGCCTGGCGCGGGACATCGGCCCGATGGCGCGCGAGCAGGAGCTGCGCGACTTCCTCGGCAACTTCCGCTTCGTCGGCGAGATGGTGCATCAGGCCGTCGGCTCGCTCTCGGGCGGCGAGAAGGCGCGCCTCGTGCTGGCGATGCTGGTCTGGCAGCGCCCCAACCTGTTGCTGCTCGACGAGCCGACGAATCACCTCGATCTGCAGACGCGCGAGGCGCTTTCGATGGCGCTCAACGAATACGAAGGCACGGTGATGCTGGTCAGCCACGACCGCGCGCTGCTGCGCGAGGTGTGCGACGAGTTCTGGCTCGTCGTCGGCGGCGCCGTCAAGCCTTTCGACGGCGACCTTGACGACTACCAGCAGTGGCTACTCGAACAGTCGCGCGAGGCGGCGCGTGCGGCGAAAGCGGCGCGCGGCGAAAGTGCGCCTGCGCCCACTGCAGTGGCGCCCGCACCAGCCGGCAAGCGCGACGACCGCAAGGCCACCGCTGCGGCGCGGCAGAAGATCGCCGACCAGACCAAGCCGCTCAAGGCCGAGCTGGCCAAACTCGACCGGCAGATGAGCGAAGCAGCCGTGCGCCGCGAACGGCTGACGGCCGATCTGGCCGCACCCGCGCTGGCGCCGAGCGAGCGCGCCGAGCGCGGCCGGCAGCTCAAGCAGATCGAGGGCGAGATCGAGGCGATGGAGGCGCGCTGGTTGGCGCTGGATGCGCAGATCGAGGCCTTGACCGCGAGCTGAACCCAGGTTCGACGCTGAGCGCCAGCACGCGGCGCGAACATCGCGCAGAATCCGCTTCCCGCTTGGCGGCGCCATGCTGGCGCCGCTACCGTCCCGAAACGCAAAGGATCACGTTCATGGCTCTCGACAAAGTCCTCTACACCGCCCAAGCCACCGCGACCGGAGGCCGCGCCGGCACCGCCGAATCGTCCGACGGCGCGCTCAAGGTCACGCTCAGCACGCCGAAGGAACTCGGCGGTGCGGGCGGCCCCGGAACCAACCCCGAGCAGATGTTCGCGGCAGGCTATTCGGCCTGCTTCATCGGCGCGATGAAGGCCGTCGCCGCGAAACAGAAGATCGCGCTGCCGGCCGAGGTGTCGATTACGTCTGACGTCGGCATCGGCCCGATCCCGGCCGGCTTCGGCATCCAGGTCGCGATGGCGATCAAGCTGCCCGGCATGGAGCGTGCCGCCGCCGAGGCGCTGGTCGCCGCGGCGCACCAGGTCTGCCCTTACTCGAACGCGACGCGCGGCAATATCGACGTCACGCTGACGGTCGTCTAAAGCGACAAGCGCAGCAGCAACTCCACCCTCGCCTGCGCGGGGGTGAGCGAGCCGGCCGACTCGAAGACGTCGTTCGCGGTCGGCAGCACCGGCCCGCAGGCCACGCGCGAGCAGCGCAGCACCGCCACGCCGGCCTCGCCCTGCGCTCGCCGCAGCGCGGCTTCGAGTGCGTGGTGCAGCGAGCCGTTGCCTGTGCCGGCGACGACGATGCCATCGACGCCGTGGGCGAGCAGCGCGTCGACGATGCCGCCGTCGGCATCGGCGTGGCTCATGACGGTGACCACGCGCGGCGGCGTATCGCGCGCCAGAACATGCAGGCCAAGCGCCGCGCATTCAGGCCACGTGCGCCACAGCGTGAGCACCCCTTCCTGCACCACGCCGATCGGCCCGGCATCGCCCGAACCGAAGGCATCGATGCGGTAGGTGTGCAGCTTGCGCACCTCGAACGCGCCGTGGATGCGCCCGGCCAGCACAGCCACCACGCCCTTGGCGCCGGCGTACCTGGCCACGCACACGGCGTCGACAAGGTTCTGCGGGCCGTCGCTCTGCAATGCGTTTGCCGGGCGCATCGCCGCCGTCAACGCGACCGGCTTGCCCGGCGCCAGCACGCGCTGCAGCAGGTAGGCCGATTCTTCCAGCGTGTCGGTGCCGTGGGTGACGACGATGCCGGCGACGTCATCGCGGCCGAGGTGGAACGCCACGCGCTTGGCCAAGGCTCGCCAGATGGCGTAGCTCATGTCCTTGCTGTCGATCTGCGCGACCTGCTCGGTCTCGATCGGCACGCCCGCCAGCGCGGGAATGCGCGCGACGATCTCGGCGATACCGATCTGCGCAGCGCGGTAGCCGACGTTGTCGCCCGGCTCGGTGGCGGTGCCGGCGAGCGTGCCGCCGGTGCCGAGGATCACGATTTTCGAAGGAAGACTTTGCATTTGTTGCCAAGCTGGATGAAAATACAGTCACTGGATGAATGTTCAGCCCTTGCCGAGGTCACCATGCAGGAAAGCCCGAAACTCACGCCGCGCCAGCAGCAGATCCTCGATCTGGTGCAAAGGGCCATCGAACGCACCGGCGCGCCGCCGACGCGCGCCGAGATCGCCGCCGAGTTCGGTTTTCGCTCCGCCAACGCAGCCGAAGAGCACCTGCAGGCGTTGGCGCGCAAGGGCGTGATCGAACTCCTCGTTGGCACCGCACGCGGCATCCGCTTGAAGTCTGACACATTGCGCGCGCTGCACCTGTCGCGCAACCGCCAGTTGTCGTTGCCGCTGCCCGGCATCGCGCAACTTTCGCTGCCGCTCGTCGGCCGCGTCGCCGCCGGCAGCCCGATCCTGGCCCAGGAGCACATCGACCAGACGTATGTGCTCGAAGCCAGCATGTTCCCGCGCCGGCCCGACTATCTTCTCAAGGTGCGCGGCATGAGCATGCAGGGCGCCGGCATCATCGACGGCGACCTGCTCGCAGTGCAGAAGACGCGCGAAGCGAAGAACGGCCAGATCGTCGTTGCACGCCTCGACGACGAGGTCACCGTGAAGCGCTTCAAGCGCAGCGGCTCGCGCATCGAGTTGCTGCCAGAGAACCCCGAGTTCGAACCCATCGTCGTCTCCGGAGGCCGCGACGGCGCGAGCCACGAGTTCGCGATCGAGGGCCTGGCCGTCGGGCTCATTCGAAACAACATGATGTTGTAGCCATGGCGCTCGCAAAGGCACGCACGGCCGCCGAGTGCGAGGCGTTCGAGCAACTGCCCAACGTCGGCCCGGCGTTTGCCGCCGACCTGCGTGCGCTCGGCATCCTCCATCCGCGCGAACTCGCGTCACGCGATGCATTCGAGCTTTACCAGACGCTGTGCAAGCACTCGGGCAAGCCCCAGGACCCCTGCGTGCTCGACACCTTCATGGCCGTCACCGACTTCATGCGTGGCGCGGCGCCCGCGCCGTGGTGGGCCTACACGGCCGAGCGCAAGAGGCGGTTCGGGCCGATCTGAACGCTACCGATACCGCTGGCCTGGCACCGGGCGGCTAGCCGACGTAGTAGGCGCGCATGGACAGGAGGCCGCGCAGCATTTCATCGCCGACCCAATCGATGTCAGGATCCGTGTTCGTCGTATTGGTCAACCCAAAGGCTGCCTCACTTCCATCGAGATAGATCTCGACAAGAGCAATAAAGCCCCCGGTCGCTCCTGTGTGACCGATCCGCTTGCGACCATTGACGACGAGACCGCCACCCCAACCCACGGCGTAGTCGTCCTCATTGAGTGCGCGGATTCTTGCGATGTAGCCAGACGGCAGCGGCGTGGCGCCCCCTTGCAAAGCGACGAGATGCCAACGGGCCCAACGCGAGTACATCTGCGGCGTCAGCGAGAAGCCGCCTGCAGGCCGCAAGACATCGGCCCAGACCTGCTCATCCGCCGCGAGTAACGGGACTGGCGCCAGTTGCGCCTTGTTCGCTCCCTCGTACCCCCGGGGCTGATTCTCGGAAACCCGCTCTGGCAGGCCCCAGACTCCATCAATCCCCAAGGGCTGCTGCATCTCTTCATCGAACAGCTTCTCGAACGTCTTGCCCGTCGCTGCCTCCAACATCGCCGCGGCCAGCGCAAACCCGGCATTCGAATACGAGAAGGTCTGACCCGGTGTGACGTTCGCAGGCGGCTGTTGCGTCATCAGCCAGTCGGCAGAGAAGCGGCGCCGAGTCGTTTCGGTCGTCGGCAGCTCGGCCGGAAAAGCTGCGATAAAGTCAAGAAAGAGGAGTTCCTCGTGATCCGGGTCAGACCCATCGAACGCGAGGATGCCACCTCGATGGGCGAGCAGGTTTTCCAGGGTCACCGCTCGGTACGCAGGCAGCATGGTCGATGCGAGGCCGGGCAGGGCTTCGACGATCCGCGTATCCCAGCGCAGCACACCGCGCTCGATCAGCCTCGCTGCAACCATCGCGGTCATCGCCTTGCCACAGGATCCGATCGCCATCAGTTCTTCACCGGTCATCTCGGCCGAGGGCGCCAAGCGCCGCAGCCCGCTGACGCCGCTGGAGCGCGTCGTGCTGGTGAGGTATTCGAAGTACGCGCCGACCAGGCCGGCGCCGACCGCATTCGAGGCAGCGCTCTGCGCGCCGGACACTGCCGTCGAGCCTCCCCGACCACCACAGGCGGCAAGGAACGCGCTTCCAAGAGCGGCGGCGAGCAGCGTTCGCCGGCCCGGGTTGTTCAAGCTTGAACTCATGTTGTGGCTCCAATTCACGTTGAATGACACGCGGATTCTGCGGCGCCGAACCTTTGGCTTAGCCAAAGAAGCGTGCCCGGCCAGGCCACGAATGCAATCCGCTTCCCGTAGCATTCGTGCATGCATTTGCTACTCATCGAAGACGATCTCGAACTCGGCCGGGCGCTGCAGCAAGCGCTGAAGGCGGAGGGCTACAGCGTCGAGTGGTTGCGGCTCGCCCGCAGCGCTCCCACGTCTTTCGACGACTCAGCGGTCTCGTGTGTGCTGCTGGACCTGAACCTGCCAGACGGATCAGGCCTCGATCTGCTGACGCGATGGCGGCGCGAAGGCGTCACGATTCCGATCATCGTGATCACCGCGCGTTCGGCCGTCGAGGATCGCTTGGCCGGACTCGATGGCGGTGCGGACGACTTTGTCGTCAAGCCGTTCGTGACCGCCGAGCTCGTCGCGCGCGTGCGCGCGGTGCAGCGGCGTTACGCGCAGCAGGCCAGCGAGGTCTGGGCCTTCGGTGCGCTGGAAATTGAACCGCGCGGGCACATCGTTCGCCAATCGAACGAGACACTCGACCTAACGCCGCGCGAGTTTCGCTTGCTGGTGGAGCTGGCGCGAGAGGCGGGCACGGTCGTTCCCAAGGGAGAGCTTGCGCATCGGCTCGAACCGCTGGGCGACCCGGTCGATTTCGCGGCGATCGAAGTTCACCTCTCCAACCTCAGGCGCAAGATCGGCGGCGACCGCATCCGCACGGTGCGCGGTGTGGGCTACATGTTCGTCACATGAGCCGCTGGTTTCGCCCGACCCTGGTGCGCCGGCTCATGCTGACGCTGACGTTGGCGTTCACGCTTGTCGCGGCCGTGCTGGTGGCAAAAGATTACTTCAGCGTGACGAGCCAGGAAGAACGGGACAAGGCTGTGCGCGACACCGGAGTTGCGCTGGTCGCCGCATTGCAGTCCGTCGATGAGCCGGCTGAGGCTCGTGCAGCAATCGCCTTCGTCGCGTTCC
>CAIKUF010000258.1 GCA_903830565.1 uncultured bacterium
ATCAGCGACTCCTCGATCAGCAATTCCTTGGTCGGCGACAGGTCCAGCCAGCGCTTGCAGATTTCCTCGAACTCGTCCGGGTTGTAGGCGATGCCGCCTCCGGTTCCGCCGAGCGTGAAGCTGGGCCGGATCACCATCGGGAAACCCGCGTTTTCGGACTCCGCGCCGATGTCGTGCGCGATGCGCCGCTGCACGGCGAGCGCCTCCTCCATCGAATGCGCAATGCCGCTGCGCGCCGAGTGCAGGCCGATGCCGGTCATCGCGTCCTTGAACTTGAGGCGGTCCTCGGCCTTCTCGATCGCGTGTTCGTTGGCGCCGATCATCTCGACGCCGTACTTCGCGAGCACGCCGTGCTGGTGCAGGTCGAGCGCGCAGTTGAGCGCGGTCTGCCCACCCATCGTCGGCAGCACAGCGTCGGGTCGCTCCTTGGCGATGATGCGCTCAACGACCTGCCAGGTGATGGGCTCGATGTAGGTCGCGTCCGCCATCTCCGGGTCGGTCATGATCGTCGCCGGATTGCTGTTGACGAGGATGACGCGGTAGCCCTCTTCGCGCAGTGCCTTGCAGGCCTGGGCGCCCGAGTAGTCGAACTCGCAGGCCTGGCCGATGATGATCGGCCCGGCGCCGATGATGAGGATGGACTTCAGGTCGGTGCGCTTAGGCATCTTCAGAGGGCCTCCAGCAACGCCTTCCTGGCGCGCCGAGGGCTCGGTTGGGTGTTCCAGGTATTCAGGTGCTCGCCTATCCGATGGAGGAAATAGGTGCGTCCGCTCTCGCCCGCCAAAGCCAACACCGATCGAGCAAGCCCAAGCATATCCATACGATAGAGGCTCTGGCCGACCGAATAGGCGCCGACAACTCGGCGTTCAACTGCATCTTCATCGACGCGCGCCACGGCGGGCACGGCGAAAAAGACCTCGGAAATGTCACGACGTCGCGCCTTCGCAATCGTTCCCTCCATATCCGCCAACGTCAATGCGCGATCCTTCACTTCGACCGCGAGCACAACGCGTCCATCCGCACCGACGCACTCAAGGTCGGCAGCTTGCCCAGAAGCCTCGTCGGTGGCATTGATGCGTGCCCGGTTCACCTGCACGTAGAGACGGAATCGATGTCCGATCGCATCGAACAAGGCACCTGCGATCACGAGCGCCCAATCGCCGCCGGATCGCTCTGCCAAGAAGCGTTCGCACAGCGAAAGCACGGTATCCAAGCTCGCTCGCGAGGGTACGGCATCGCTGAAATCGAGTGTGCGCTGTCGCCGCCAGAACGCCAGCAAGGTCTGGCGAAAGACCGCTTCAGCAAAGTCGGGGGTATCTCGGCCCTGCACTTCCTCAAGTACATCGATCAGCACGTTCCAACCGACGATATCTTTCTTGCTCGAATCGTCGCGGCGCATGCGCGGTATGCGCATCGCATTGCCGACATAGGGGTCAGCCGCTGATCCAATCACAGCACCTTGCGCGAGATTGAACGGAGCGACAACTTGGCGCGCAAGCGTGCGAGCATCCCAGTTGGCGTGCCGGTCCGCCGCCTTGCCGCGTTGCAAGGCAAGAGCGTCGAGGCTCGGATTGGCCAACTTGCCGCACAACTGCACCAGAAGGCAGAACCGGTAGCCGACTTGAGCATGATTGACGCTCGATTCGATGGCCGTCCTCAGCGGCCCGGCATCCAGATACTCCAGCCCCGGAGTTGCTTCCGCCGCCGCCTCGACCTCTGCCCAATGCCGGGCGAGTAACTCCCGCGCCAACTGCTGCAGCGACTGGTCCCCCTCAGATCTTCTTGATGGCATGTCTTCCTTTGACTCGGTACTTGGCCTTTGGCTCACTGACAATGAGCGGCAACTGACGCTCAGCGAAACTCGCCACTGCACTGGCTGGAATGCGGTAGTTCAACCAAAGCGACTCCACTCGTACTGTCTTCGACGAGTTGCACAGATGGGGAGGCGCATCCACCCGCAACCAATCTCCATAGAGCCCATGCATGAGATCGCAGCGATACCCGGACACCGCCACCGCGCCCTTGGCGCCATGCAGTGTTGCCGCGAGTTCTCGGTGCGATGCGTCACTGAGTTCGTAGCCATAGGCCTTGCTGTCGCCGCGCGATTCATGGGGATACGGGGGGTCGCAATAGAACAGGGTGTCCGCGGAGTCGTAGCGACGAATGACTTCGACCGCTGGCGCACTTTCGATCTGGATGCGCTGCAACCGCTGCACGATTTCCGCCAATCCCTCGACACTACCGAGCCAGCGAGATACCGCACCCGCCATGCCGGCACGCGATGTCAGAACGCAGTGTGCCCAACGTCCTTCGCTGCTGGTCTGAGCTAAACCGGTCCGCGTCTGCCGCGCCCTAACAAAGAAGCGCCGCGCGCGCTCCAGCGGGTCAAGGACAACTTCCCGCGCGAGTGCGAGCACGAGCTCCTCACGCGAAAACGGCGTCAGCGCAATCCGGCGAATCAACTCCTCGCTGTTGTCCCGCAACACCCGAAAGAAATTGGTTACCTCGGAATCCAGATCGTTGTACGTTTCAATCGCCGCCGCAGGGCGATTGATCAGTACCGCAGCCGATCCGCCGAATGGCTCGCAGTAGTGTTGCCGGTCCTCTGGCAGAAACGGCAAGATGAAGTCGAGGTGAGTGAACTTGCCTCCGTAGTAACCGAAAGCGATCATCTTTGCGCGCCTCACGGCCGCCTTTGCGACCAGCCGACGCCGTTGACTAGCGGGAGGCACGGGCGCCTTGCCCTCGACGCTACCCGTGTCCGGTTCTTGCTTCGTGTCCAACGCCGTCATTGCCGCATCCTCTTCGTTGGTGAACTTCTATATCGTACGGCGGGACTGCGGATCGCGCGCCCAGCGCTGAATCACTTCGGCTTCTCCATCAGGCGGATGAAGCGATCGAACAGGTAACCGATGTCTTGCGGCCCAGGCGATGCCTCCGGGTGGCCCTGGAAGCAGAACGCCGGCTTGTCGGTACGCGCAAGGCCTTGCAGGGTGCCGTCGAACAGGCTCACGTGCGTCGGCTTCAAGGTGGCGGGGAGCGTCGTCTCGTCGACCGCAAAGCCGTGGTTCTGGCTCGTGATGCTGACGCGCCCGGAGTCAAGATCTTTCACCGGATGGTTGGCGCCGTGGTGGCCGAACTTCATCTTGAACGTACTCGCGCCCGACGCCAGGGCGAGGATCTGGTGGCCGAGGCAGATGCCGAAGGTCGGCAGGCCGGCTTCGATCAGCTCGCGCGCCGCCGCGATGGCGTAGTCGCACGGTTCGGGGTCACCGGGGCCGTTGCTGAGAAAGATGCCGTCGGGCTTGAGCGCAAGCACATCGGCCGCCGTGGTCTGCGCCGGGACGACCGTGAGCCGGCAGCCGCGGCTGGCAAGCATGCGCAGGATCTTGCGCTTGATGCCGAAGTCGTAGGCGACGACGTGAAAGCGCGACTGGCGCTGCTGCCCGTAGCCGGGCTTGCCGTCGTCGCTAGAGAGCGCCCACTCGGTCTCGGTCCACGCGTAGGGATCTCGCGCGCTGACGACCTTGGCGAGGTCGAGCCCGGCCATGTGGGGTGCGGCCTGGGCGCGGGCGATGGCGTCTGCGCGGTGCGCAGGCGTCAGCGCTTCGCCGGGCTCGAGCGCGACGATGCAGCCGTTCTGCGCTCCGCCCGAACGAAGGATGCGGGTCAACCGGCGGGTGTCGATGTTGGCGATCGCCACCGTGCCTTCGCCGCGAAGGTAGTCGCTCAGCGTCGCGGTGCTGCGAAAGTTCGACTCACGCAGGGCCAAGTCGCGAACGATCAGCCCGGCGGCGTGGACGGCGCCCGCCTCGACGTCCTGCGCGTTGACGCCGGTGTTGCCGATGTGCGGATAGGTCAGCGTGACGATCTGGCGGCAGTAGCTCGGGTCGGTCAGGATCTCCTGATAACCCGTCATCGCCGTGTTGAAGACGACCTCGCCGACCGTATGGCCGGCGGCGCCGATGGCGATGCCTTCGAACAGCGTGCCGTCGGCAAGTGCGAGCAGGGCCTGAGCGTCCAGGGGCAGCAGTGGCGGCGGCACACGATTCTCCGTTCTTGCGCGCGCCCAGCTACGCGCCGAGAGCGCGCGTCCGGAGTCAAACCAGGGCAGGTTGCAGCGGGAAACAGCAGTCGTTTCGCCAGGCGAGCTGATGGTGGGTAAACCTTCGGATTGTACGCGACGGACCCGGGTCGAACCTTGGGCGAAGCCCGCCTCCGAGCGGGGCCGGCCGCGTCAAAGCGCGGCGATGCCGGCGCGGGCGATCTGCGCGTCCTCGGTCGACTTGACGCCGCTGACACCCACCGCGCCAACGCACTGGCCATCGACCAACACCGGCATGCCGCCTTCGAGCATTCCGGCCAGCTCCGGCGCGCTGAGGAAGGACACCCGGCCCTGGTTGATCATCTCCTCATAGATCCGGCTCTCGCGCCGGCCGAGCGCGGCCGTGCGGGCCTTGGCCGGAGCGATGTGGGCCGAGATCGGCGCCGCGCCGTCCAGGCGTTGCAGCGCCAGCAGGTGCCCGCCGTCGTCGACGATGGCGATCGTCACCGCCCAGGCGTTCTTTAGCGCCTCGGCTTCGGCGGCCGCGGCCATGCGCTTCACATCTTCATTCGTCAGAGCGGGTTTGCTGATCATCGTTGGGCTCCGGTGGTGGCGGCAGTCGCCGCGATGGCGGCACTCTACCGGCAAATTTGCCGCATACCCGAGTTCGGACGCTGGGAACTAGAATCCGCACTGCGGGGTCAGAGCCCGCATCCAGTACATCACGGAGGTTCCATGAACGAAAGCCTGCAAACAGCCCTTACCGGCTACGCCAGCAGTGGCGACGTCACGGCGCAGCGCAATCGCGTCTTGCGCAACACCTATTGGCTGCTCGCACTCTCGATGGTGCCAACGGTCCTCGGGGCTTGGATAGGCGTCAGCACCGGCATCGTCCGTGCGATGACGCCGGGCGTGAGCATGGTCGTCTTCCTCGGCGGCGCGTTCGGTCTCATGTTCGCGATCGAGAAGACCAAGGACTCGGCGGCCGGCGTGGCCGTGCTGCTCGGCTTCACATTCTTCATGGGCCTGATGCTGTCTCGCCTGATCGGCGCGGTGCTCGGCCTTGGCAATGGCGCCCAGCTCATCATGATGGCGTTCGCGGGAACCGGCCTCATCTTCCTCGGCATGGCAACGATGTCGACGGTGATCAAGCGCGACCTCAGCAGCATGGGCAAGTGGCTGTTCATCGGCTGCATCATGTTGATCGTAGCCGGCATCGCGAACTTCTTCATCCAGTCGAGCGCGCTGATGATCACCCTGTCGGTGCTGGCGATCGGCATCTTCTCGGCCTTCATCGTGCACGACCTGAAGCGCGTTCAGGACGGCGAAGAGACCAACTACATCACGGCGACGCTGGGCG
>CAIKUF010000259.1 GCA_903830565.1 uncultured bacterium
CACCACGCGCGACTGGACACCCATCGGCGCAGTCACGCTCAACCCCGAACGCGACTCGGTCGTCGCCGCCCACACGAAGGCAGACCTTAAACAGACATTGGCTGCATGAACGAGGCGACAACTACCTTGACGCGCGCCGCAGGCCTGTCTGCGGCCTGGCGGCGTGCTGTTCAGTTCCAACCCGCGCGGCGATGGCCAGGAGGGCTGGAACGGTGAGCGCTACGGCGCGTTCCACGATTGGCCCACTTGGCGCGCCCTGGTGACGGCCGCCGGATTCGACGAGTTAGACCACTTCTACCGTCCGCCGGGCCTGCCGATGGAGCAACAGCCCTGGCTGGCCAGTGTGTGGCGCAAGCGCTGAGCCCTGACGCCATGGCACAGCGCATGTTGTGATCTCGCCGCTGGAGTTCGGTCTAGCAGACGGCTGAGGTGGCGTGGCGGGCGCGACAGCACCAGCCAATGACTGCTATACGGCTGTCAGTTTTAGCGGTCGGATGCCCGGATTCGGTCGAGGCTTCCGGCTGGCAGCGAGGACACGACGCCCGTCAGCCGACATTGGCAGCCCTGATGCCGAACTGCTGACGGTCGACGTCGGCGGTGTCGGCCAAGCGGCCACACGGGGGTGACCGCTCACAGGCCTGACGTACCACCGCAAGAATGCTCGGTAGGTCAGAGGCGCGTGACGACGGACTTCGCAGAGGTACTTGGGTAGGATCTGAACATGCAAAAGCGCTTCGTCGCGATACGCGAGGACACCCCAGGCAACGCATGGAGGGAGCGCTTCGTTGCAGGCCGCGCCGAAGCCGAGGCTTGGTATAGAGGCTCCGGACGCAGATCTCCACCGACGGCAGCCGAGTGCACAGCACAGCTCCAACGGCACATGCCGGAACTGCTCGGCCCGTATGAGCGGGTGTGCGCCCTCGTCGGCGAAGACGATCTTGCACCGCAGATTCTCAGTCAGTTCAGACCACCGCCGCTTCAGCAAGGATGCACACAGGCGGTCTGGCTTGGCGCCGACGGCCCGGCGCTTGTACGCAACTACGACTATCCACTCGACATCGTGTCCGATCACTTCGAGTCGACGCGTTGGTTCGGCCGTGAAGTGATATCCAAGGGCCAACGTCCATGGGGTGGCTGTCTCGATGGCATGAACGCCGACGGACTGGTTGCAAGCGTGACCTTCGGCGGTAGCCCGGCTCAAGGCCCCGGCTTCTCGATCATTCTTATCGTTCGCTAAATCCTCGAGACTTGCCGCCATGTCTGCGAAGCAGTCGCCGCGCTGTGCCGAATTCCGGTAGCGCTTTCGCAGAATGAGATCGTCCTGGACAAGACAGGTGCCTATGCGACCGTCTTCCTGAGCCCCGAACGGGCCCCTTCGGTGTCACGCACGCCTGTTTGCGCCAATCATCAAGATTCGAGTATCTTGAACGGCCTGTCGACCAGATACGCAGCCAGCTCAATGGCGCGTCAGCAAGCAGCCATTTGTGCTCTTGATGGCTCAGGCGCCACGCTCGCGAAATTGACCGAGACGTTCCTCACCACGCCGATCTATTCGCGCGAGTCTTCGTCGCCCACCGTCTACAGCGCGGTCTATCGGCCTGCTGCTTTGACCGTCGACTATTTGTGGCCCGGCAAAGTCATGACTCAACGGATAGGTTCGTTCAGACCGGGTCAGTACGCGCACGACTACGGAGCATTGACAACGTGACGCCGCGACGGTCCTGGCGCGCTTGAGGTCGCGCGAAGATTCGCGCCGAACGCGACGAGCGCCGACGACCGCTATCCACCTTCAAGTCAATAGAAGCGAACGACCGAAGCGGGTCGCCGAGAGAGCCAGTCGGTGTGCATGCTTCGTTGCCTCGAAGCGGTCAGTCGGCCTGCTTCGGATTGGGCTGCTACCCTACCGCCATGGTCTCCAGTTCCCGCCCCGCTGCACTGAGGCGCGTTTACCAACTCCTCGTCGAGCTCGACGAGATCGAACCCCAAGTCTGGCGACGACTCTGGGTTCCGGACACGCTGACCCTGGCCAAGCTCGACCGCGTCATACAGGCCGCCATGGGGTGGACGAATAGCCACCCCCATGAGTTCAATGTCGATGGAAAGCGCTACGGCTTTCCTGACGAGGAAGAGGCCCATGACACGCCGACCCTCGACGACCGGCGTCACAGAATCGGCGCGGTCCTTGGCGAGGCAATTGCTGGGTTCCGCTACACCTACGACTTCGGCGACAACTGGAGGCACACGGTGACCGTCGAGAGCCGCCTCCTGCCTGACGAGTCGTTCAACACGTGGCCTGTATGCATCGCGGGACAAAACGCATGCCCGCCGGAGGACGTTGGCGGCGTCGGCGGCTATGCCGAGTTCCTGGACGCGATCGCGGACCCGAGCCACGACGACCATTCCGAGATGTGGTGCTGGAGCGGTGGCCCGTTTGATCCGGCCGGGTTCGACATCAACGCGGCGAACACCGCGCTGCGCAGGCTGCGATGATGCATGTTCACCAGGCCTGCGGCGAAGCCGAAGACGGTAGGAGACGATCACGCCTTGCGGCCGTCGCCAGACGCAGTGGACGCCATGGTGTTAGGCCCACGGATCTTGTGAAGCCTACCGACGCTCGCTGCGGAGCGACGGGAGACGGTCGCAACCGACAGCTCGATTGAAGACTGGCACTGCGTTTACGACTGTATTTGGCAGCGCCGCCAATCAAGCCAGCCTGCGATGCGGGTTGTTTACGACTTCTCAGCAAGGTGTCAGCGAATCGCCACGGCGCGAGGCCGCATGAATGCTGGGTGGCTGTTTGCGACTTTATTTGGTCGGAACAATTCGTAATCCGACCAAAAATAGTCCGCCAACAAGCCCGAGGGACATGAGCGGAGGCGGGCACCCTTCGTCCATGGCTCGCGCAAGAGGTCGCGCGATGAGTGACCGCAAAGGGCCGACAGCAACCCGTCATGCCGAAGGCATATCCTCTTCGGTGAGGGTTGTGCGTTGCTTTATCAACCCGGAATGTCGGGTTCGACGAGCGTGGCAAGTTGCGCAAGCGACTGCTGCCAGCCGAGGTAGCACATCTCGAGCGGAATGACTTCCGGCAGCCCTTCCTGAACGATGTGAACTTCGGTGCCGCACGACACCGTCGTCAAGGACACCGTCACCTGTATCTCCCCGGGCAAGTTCGGGTCGTCGAACTTGTCCGTGTAGCGAATGCGTTCATTGGGAACAAGCTCCAGGTACTCGCCACCGAAGGAGTGCCCTTGACCGGATCTGAATTTCGTGAAGGACATCCTGAAGGTTCCGCCGACTCTGGCATCCAGGTGCTGAACCTGACACGTGAAGCCGTAGGGCGGCAACCACTTTGCCATCGCGCTGGCGTCCAGGAACGCCCGATAGACACGCTCCGCGGGTGCGCTGAGCACGCGATGCAATCGCACGGTTCCGGTGGACATGGCGAGTCTCCTTTCGACGCGACCCCTAGCATGCCATGGACGCCGCAAGCTTGCAGCAGCCCATCGCGCCGCCGATTCGCCGACAATGAATCCTGCGCGAAGAAGCTTCCCCTTCATATGCGCTCGGCACCAGCAGCAAGTTCCAACGGTCAATGCGTGACATGTCGAACCATCACCACCAAGAAGCTCCCGAAGTCATCATGTTCGTGCGCCATGGCGAGAAGCCGGGCGAGGGATCCAAGCCGCACGGCGTCAATCATCTGGGCGAGCATGACGGGCACTCGCTTTCCGTGCTCGGCTGGACGCGCGCCGGGGCGCTGGCCGGCCTGTTCGCCCATGCGCCGTCGAAAGCCCATCCGCATGTCGTGCGGCCCGGCCGCATCATCGCCACCCGGCCGACCGAGGAAGCCAAGAGCAAGCGGGAGATTCACACCGCGGCGCCGACCGCGCAGCGCCTGAAGCTCGAGGTCGAGGCCTCTCACACGCACGGCAATGAAGAAGATCTGGCCAAGGTGGTTCTCAGCAAGCCGGAGCCCGTGCTGGTCGTCTGGCATCACGGCACGATGGCCAAGATCGTGCGCCACTTCCCGATCGTGAATCACGACGAGGTCCCCAAGCACTGGCCGGACGAGCGCTTCGACCTGATCTGGGTGCTGGTGCGCCAGCCCGGCGAGGGGATCGGCTACCGCTTCGTCTCCGTGCCGCAGATGCTGCTGGCCGACGATGCGGAATCCGCCTGAAGCACGGCGGTTCGCGGCAAGTTCGTCAGCGGCGCGCGCTTCTTCGTGTCGCCTTCAACCAACGGGGTCAGCGCCCCTGGCAGCGGCTTAACGGTTCACGAGCGAGACGCGCGCCGGGCCAGCCAATGGTCGATGGAGAGCACCCCGGGGCCGCGTGCGATCAGGTAAAGCAGCACGGCGGCCCAGGTGCCATGGGTCGGGTAGGCATCCGGGTAGACAAACACCTCGATCACCAGCGTCATGCCGAGCAAGGCCAGCGCCGAGAAGCGCGTGCCCAGGCCAAGGACGAGCAGCAGCGGAAACAGGTGTTCGGCGGTCGCCGCCATCGGCGCGGCGATCTCCGGGGGAATGAAGGGCAGCTTGTACTCGTCGCGGAACAGGGCGACGACCGAATCGGACAGGCGCGGCCAGCCGAGGTGGACATCGCCTGTGATGATGTTGACCACGAAGCCCTGGACCTTGGTCTGCCCGGAGGTCCAGAACACCGCCGCGATCGAGAGGCGGGCGACAAGGGCGATGAAGCTGTGCGGAATGCGCTCGAGCAGGCTGATGACCGAGGTCACGCCTCGTGTCAGCGCTGAAGTCTTGGCAACCGAGTCAGGTGGCGCACTTGAAGAGGCTTGGCTCACGACGCTTGGCTCGGTGGCAGAAGGAGGGATGTGAACGCGCCCTGGCCCAGCAGCAGCGTGAGGGTTGCGGAAAGGTCGAAGGCAGCGGTGGCTGCGGCCGCCGCGCCCGCGGCATCGCCGAGGGCCGAGCCGCGCTGTATCGCGGCCACGAACTCGGCCGCCCCGGGGGGTAACCGCAGCAGATGAACATCGAGGTTATGCCGCAGGACAATCGCGTCCTCGCCGCAGCCAACGTCGATCGCGCCGAGGTCGCCCTCGGTCTGGTGCGCCGCCCACAGCGATGCCACGGCGTAACCGGACTGCACGACGATCACCGACGGATGGCACTCGAGGCGCAGATCGACGATGCGCTCGCCGCTGGCCAAGGCCAGCGCGAACGCCTCGCGCGAAACCGGCTCGGCGTCAGCCGCATGGTAGGCCCGCACGCGCGCCAGTTCGAGGCGGGCCATGTCGGCCAGATACGGCACCGAGCGCGCCGGCTCGAATCGTTCGACGAACTCCGCAAAGCCGTCGCCGTAGTGCGCGAGGATGCTCGACCGCGGCGGGGACTGGCGCGCGAACACGCCGGCCATCGCGCGGAAGAACGCTTCGCCGACGAGTTGCTGCACGACGGGGAAGGTGTCGGCCAGCGCGTCGATCAAGGAACTGATCACGTTGTTGCGGTACACGGCCAGCCGCGCCGCCGGGTCAGAGCCGTTCCAGGCCCGTAAGCCGGGTGGGCACGGTCGGGCCGGGTCGAGCAGCGCGGCGGCAAACGCGGCCTGGCCACCGAAGGCGGCCGGCGTCATGAACAAGCCCATTCGATGGTGCGCTGCTCGGGTTCGCAGCAAGCGGGCAGCATCTCCTCGGCGCGCCATGCCTCGGCCAGCAGCGTCGCCAGCGCCGGCACGTCGTGATCGCGCTCGAGCAGGGTCGGAACCGGACCGAGCCTGGCCACCACGTGGGCGTACAAGCTCCACACGGCTTCGTCCACCGGCGTGCCGTGGCTGTCGATAAGCAGCGGCGCCCCGGCGGCATCATGGTCTCGCGCGAAACCGGCCAGGTGGATTTCGCCGACCGCCGCCAGCGGCAACTCGTGGATGTAGGCCAGCGCGTCGCGGCCATGGTTGGTGCACGACACATAGGCGTTGTTCACGTCGAGCAGCAGGCCGCAGCCGGTGCGCCTGAGCACCTCGCAAACGAACTCGGGCTCGCTCATCGTCGAGGCCTCGAACTCGACGTAAGTTGACGGGTTCTCGAGCAGCATGCGCCGCCGAAGGCGATCCTGTACGCGGTCGATGTGCCGGCAGACGCGGTCGAGCGCCGCCCGCTCGTAGGGCACGGGAAGCAAGTCGTTCAGGAACACCTCGCCGTGGCTGGACCACGCGAGGTGCTCAGAGAACGAGGCCGGCTCGTAGCGCGCGATCAGCGCCGCGAGCCGGTCGAGATGGGCCTCGTCGAGCGCGCCTTCGCCGCCGATCGACAGACCGACGCCATGCAAGGACAGCGGATAGTGCTCGCGGATGCGGCCGAGGTAATGATGAAAGGGGCCGCCGTCCACCATGTAGTTCTCGGCGTGCACTTCGAAGAAGCCGATGTCAGGGCGCGTGCTCAGCACATCGCGGAAGTGCTCGGGCTTGATCCCGATGCCGGCGCGCCGCGGCAGCCCGGCGGCCAGGTTGCGCTGGCCGGAGCTTGCCGCGGTCACCAGGCCGCTCGAGTGGATGGCGGTGCGACTGAGCATGGCCGATGCGCGCACTGGCTGACGAGGCGATGCGGTTCAGGACTTCTTGTCCGTGAACTCGGCGAGCTGACCGAAGCCGGTCGGCGAGTTCTTCGAGACCGTCTTCCCGCACGTGCCCTTGGGAACCAGCGAGAAGGCATTGCCCTGGTAGTCGACCTTGGAGGTGCCGGCGCACGTCGTGCCTGCGCCCGCCTTGCAATCGTTCTTGCCCTTCATCGCGACGCCGAAGCACTTTTCCTTGTCCATCGAGTCAGCGGCGCTGGCCACGGTGCAGGTCATCGTCAACGCGGCGCCAAGGGCAAGGGCGAGCGTGGCGGCGGCGGTGGATTGCGAGATCAGGGTCATGTTCATGCTGTAGAGCTCCGGGTGCTGGGGGGGGTTGGATCGGTCGCCTCCGGTACAGTGCGTTCGGCTGGCGACCGGGGGATGCACATTGCGTTCCCGAGACCCAGTTCGCTCCCGCTCGGTGGCGGGTTACAGCGCTTGCAAGAAATGTTTCCTGGCGCACGATCGGAGCCTTGCAGAAAATTCTTTCCACCGGCCTGTAACCGGAACCCCCGATGCAGCGAAATGACCACTGACGTGCGCCACGACGACTTCGAGCGCGACCTGAAGCCGCTGTGGATGCGCGCGCAGGCGGGCGACGACGTGGCCTACCGTGACGCGCTGGCGCGCATTGCGCGGCGGCTGCGCGCGTTCTTTGGCCGCCGAATGCTCTCGGTGGCGGACGATGTGGAGGACCTTGTGCAGGAAACCCTGCTTGCGCTGCACCTACAGCGCGGCACCTACGACCCGGCGCTGCCTGTCAGCGCGTGGGTTCACGCGATCGCGCGCCACAAGCTGGTCGACCTCTGGCGTCGGCGCGGGCGTCGCGAGGCCTTGCACGAGCCCCTGGACGACCTGGACGAATCCGAACATCCCTTCGCGGCCGATGACGAGCAGCCGGTGCGGCGCGATCTGGGCATCCTGCTGCAATCGCTGCCCGCCGTGCAGCAGCAAGCCATCACGCTGACGAAGATCGAAGGCCTGTCGATGGTGGAGGCCTCGGCGCGCACGGGGGTCTCGGTCGCCGCGTTGAAGGTGCAAGTACACCGCGGCCTCAAGCGCTTGACCGCGCTCGTAAAGGACGACTCATGAAGACCGACGATCTGATCGGCATGCTCGCCACCGGTGCCGGACCGGCGCCACGCGCGGTAGCGGCGCGGCGCCTGCTGCCGGTGATGCTGGGCGGACTCGCAGCGAGTGCCTTGCTCGCCGTGGGCGTCATCGGCCTCGTGCCGACGGCCTTGTTCGCCGACGGCGCGTGGTGGACCAAGTTCACGTATTCAGCCGCGCTCGCGATGGCGCTGGCCTGGCCCGTCGCGCGTCTTGCGCGGCCGGTCGCGCGCACGCGTGCGCCGTGGCAGTTGGTGGGCGCGGTGGTGGTGGCGATGGCTTTGCTGGGCTTGTGGCAACTAGCGCGTATCGAGCCTGGCGCGCGCATGGACGACTTTCTCGGTCACTCCTGGGCGGTGTGCCCCTGGAACATCCTGCTGCTGTCCTTGCCTGCGATGGGCGGCACGTTCTGGGCCCTGCGCGGGCTCGCGCCGACTCGCCCACGCGCAGCCGGGCTCGCGGCCGGCCTGCTGGCCGGTGCCGTCGCAGCCACGGGTTACGCGCTGTCTTGTACCGAGCTGTCGATGGCCTTCGTCGCGACCTGGTATCCGCTGGGCATCGGGCTGGCCGGCGCGCTCGGTGCGCTGCTGGGGCCGCGCGTGCTTCGCTGGTAGGCACGCACTCGCGGCTCGAGCGCAGGGGACATTCGCGACGGCAACGAATCAGCTAACCCCGAATCCGCGCCCACAGCGCGCGCAGCCGCCGCGCGCGGTCTTCGAACAGTAACGACCCGATCAACGCGAGTAGGCCGGACACGATCCCGGTCAACGCAGCCTCGGCATAGCGAATGCCGGAGTGGCCGGCATGCGAGTAGGCGTCGCCGAACGCTGTCAGGCAGCCGACGACGAGGGCGTTCGTGTAGCGGTTCTGGAACAACCTTGCCGCAGGAGTGAAGCTCAGCAGCACGGCCAGGAGCCCGGTCACGACGCCGGTTCGCAGCGCGATCGTCCAGTGCAGCAGGCTCCAGATGTTGCCCAGGCTCCCGGGCATGCAGGTCATGCAGGCGAAGGTCGGCTGCAGCAGGCGCTGCAGGAACAGCTTGACGCGAAGGTTCCACAGGTTCTGCATGCCTCAGGCTCCGTCGATGTGCGGCTGCGTTGCTCGGGCCTGAGCACGCGGCAGCGCGCGCGGCTTGCACCGGTCGCACTGCCGAGGACGATCTGGGCCCTCGGCCGGCGCAGTGTTGCACAAGCCCGCTCGCGCTGCCGGCCCGGCGTCGGCGGGCCCGTGATGGCCCTGGCGCGCGTGTGGCCTCGTCAGCGGCCGAGCAGCCGTGCCGGAAGGAAGAGGATTGCGAGCAGCACGCTCACGCGAACCCGGCGGCGTCGGGCGCGGCGTGGGCCGGCGCATTCGGCACGAAGATCCAGAGCAGGATGTAGATTGCGACGCCCGTTCCCGCGCAGAGGACGGAGAGCGCGAAGAGCATGCGCAAGATCCAGGCTGCCAGCCCCGTGAACTCGGCGAGCCCACCGCAGACGCCGCCCACCCAGCGATCCTCGCGGCTGCGGGTCAGGCGGTTGAGCGCGAGCACGCCCTGCTCCGACCGGCCCGGCGCGCTCAGGCCCAGCACCCGCGCCTTGGCGCGTGCGAATTCGCCGTCCGACAGCGCACCGCGCTGGTGAAGTTCATCCAGCGCGCGAAGTTCGTCACTCATGGACATGAAAGATCTCCAGTCGAAGGGTTGAAGTTCAACGCGGCTGCTCGGGCTGACGCTTGGCGGTGACGACGACGCGCTCGAGTTGCACGATTTCGGTCGGCGCGGCGACGGCGCGGCTAGCCGACGCGGTGTGGGGCAGGCTCGCGGCCAAGGTCAACGAGGCGGCGGCAATGGCGGCAACGACGGCGGCGGCGATGGCGAAACGGCTGATCATCGTGGGCTCCTGGCTTCATCTCGAGTTGAGACGAGACGAAATCTAGGGCCCTCCGCCGCCCCCGCAAACCGGAATGCGATGGAGCGTGGCGCGGGCCGCATGAACTGCGGATCGGACCGACGGGCTGCGCGCGCTCAGTGCGTCGCCGTCAGGCACTCGTCGATGATGTCCAGCGCACGGTCCATCTCGGCGAAGGTGGTGACCAGCGGCGGCGTCAGCGTGAGCACGTTGCCCATCGTCGTCTTGAACGACAGCCCGCGCGACAGCGCGCCGTACAGCACCGCCTCCGCCGCATCGCTCGCTCTCTCGCGCGCGACGCGGTCGCGCACGAGCTCGATGCCCAGCAGCAGGCCGCGGCCGCGAACGTCGCCGACGATCGCATGGCGGTCGCGCAGGTCGTGCATGCGCTCGAGCGCGTGGGCGCCCAGGCGCGCAGCATGCTCGACCAGGCCGTCGCGCTCGATGACGCGCAGCGTCGCCAGCGCCGCGGCCGAACTCACCGGGTTCTTCTCGTGCGTGTAGTGCCCGAAAGCGAAGGCACCGGCGACGTTGAGATCGGCGCGCGCCACGCAGGCCGCGATCGGCAACACACCGCCGCCCAGGGCCTTGCCGAGGACGACGATGTCCGGTGCGACATCGTCGTGCTCGGCGGCGAAGAAGCGGCCGGTCTTGCCAAGGCCGGTCGGGATCTCGTCGAAAATCAGCAGCGTGCCGTGCGCATGGCAGGCTTCGCGCACGGCCTTCCAGTAGCCCGCGGGCGGAACGAAGGGCACGGCGCGCGCCGGCTCGGCGATGACGGCGGCCACGTCGCCCTCGCGCTCCAGCACATAACGCACCATCGCCGCGCAGGCCAGACGGCAGCGCTCCAGATCGGGCCGGCCCTGATCGTCCACCGCGTGTCCGTAAGGGCATCGATAGCATCCGAACGGCGCCACGTGCTCGGTGCCGGGAAGCAAGGGCCCGACCGCACCGCTTCTGAACAGCGCTTCGCCGCCGACGCTAGCCGCGCCGAAGCCCGCGCCGTGGAAGGAGTCCCAGAAGCTCAGCGTCTTGAAACGGCCGGTGGCGGCGCGCGCGAGCTTGATCGCCACTTCCACCGCGTCGCTGCCGCCGGTGGTGAAGAGGACGCGGCCGGCGCTGCCCGTCAAACGCTCGAACTGCGCTGACAGGGCCTCGGCCAGCTCGACCGCGCGCTCGCACGCGAAGCGCCTCGGGGCGAAGCAGAGCTCGTCGAGCTGGGCCTTGATGGCGGCGACGACCTCGGGGTGCGCGTGGCCCAGATGGTGGACGTTGTTGCCGTGAAAGTCCATGTACCGGCGCCCGGCGGTGTCCTCGATCCAGAGGCCCTCGGCGCGCCGGATGGCACTCAGGCAGGGCGTGGACACCGACTGATGCAGGAACGCCGCGCTGTCACGCGCCAGCAGCGCGCGCGTCGCGTCGTCCAGATGATCCTGCTGCCACTGCAGGCGGCGCGGCGTGTCGTTGACATCGCCTTCGCTCTGGCTCGGGTTGGTGGGTCGTGTCATGGGAAGCACCTTGGAGCCTGTCGGGCTTTGGGTTGGGTTCGCGTTGGGCCTGCAAGGGGGCGCAGGCTATGCGCAAAGCGTAGCCGGGTTGGACACCCGGCGAGCATTTGCAACGACTCATGCGCCCCCTTGCAGGACCAACCCGGAGGGCCGGGGCGATTCGCGGCGCCATCCTTCGTTGCCGACTCGTTGTGTGGCCTGGCCA
>CAIKUF010000260.1 GCA_903830565.1 uncultured bacterium
CGACCCGGTGCACTTCGGCATCATCATGGTCGTGAACCTGGCGCTGGGCATGATCACGCCGCCGTTCGGCGTCAACCTGTTCGCTGCCTGTACCGTCGCCCGGATCTCGCTCGACCGCATCGTCCCGCGCCTGCTGCCCTTCGTGCTCGTCGTGTTCGCCTGCCTGATGGCCATCACCTACGTGCCGGTGCTCTCGATCGGGCTGCGCGACCTCGCCTACGCGCGCTGAGCGCGGGCGATCGCCTGAGTTTGAAAGTTAGCGCCGCAGCACTTCTCAGCCGCGCCCGTAGGTGTCCTCGACGCGGACGATGTCGTCCTCGCCCAGGTAGCTGCCAGACTGCACCTCGATGATCTCCAGCGGCACCTTGCCCGGGTTCGCGAGCCGGTGCACCTGGCCGAGCGGGATGTAGGTGCTCTGGTTCTCGCTCAGCAGCGTGACTTGATCGCCGTTGGTCACTTCGGCGGTGCCGCTGACGACGATCCAGTGTTCGGCGCGGTGGTGGTGTTTCTGCAGGCTCAGGCTCGCGCCCGGGTTGACGCGGATGCGCTTGACCTGGAAGCGGCTGCCCGCGTCGACGCTGTCGTACCAGCCCCAGGGGCGATGCACCTTGCGATGCACTTCGTGTTCGTCGCGCTGCGCGCTGCCCAGCGCGCCGACGATCTTCTTCACGTCCTGGCTGTGCGCGCGGTCGGCGACCAGCACCGCATCCGCCGTCTCGACGACCACCACGTCGGCGAGGCCCGCCACGCAAACCAGGCGGCTCGTGGCGTGCACCAGCGAATTGCGACTGTCGCTGAACAGCACGTCGCCGACGCTCGCGTTGCCGTCGGCGTCCTTGGGCGCCGCCTGCCACACGGCGTCCCAGGCGCCGAGGTCGTTCCAGCCGGCGGCAAGGGGCAGCATGCGCAGGTCGATGCCGGTTTCGCTGAGCGTGCCCGGGCACTTTTCCATCACCGCGTAGTCGATCGACTCGGCCGGGATGGCCGCGAACTCGGCCTTGCCCGGACGAACGAAGAGGCCATCCGTGCTGCGGCTGTCGAAGGCGGCGCGGGTGGCGGCTTCGATGTCGGGCCTGAAGCGCTTGAGTGCTGCCAGCCAGACTGACGCCCGCAGCACGAACATGCCGCCGTTCCAGTAGTAGCCGCCTTCGGCGAGATAGCGGCGCGCCGTCTCGGCGTCGGGCTTTTCGACGAAGCGGGCGACCGCCGGCGCATCGCCGCCGCCGCCGGCAACGGCCTGGATGTAGCCGAAGCCGGTGTCGGGATGGTCGGGCGCGATGCCGACGATCACGATCCGCTGCGCCTCGGCGGCCAGGTGCACGGCGCGGCGCAGCGTGGCGGCAAATGCGGGAACGTCGGTCACCGTATGGTCGGACGGCGTCATCACGAGCACCGGGTCGGCGCCGCCGGCCATCGCCTGCAGTGCCGCGAGCGTCAACGCGGGTGCGGTGTTGCGGCCCATGGGCTCGAGCATCACGGCCTTGGGCGGGACCGCCATCTCGCGCAACTGGTCGAGGATCAGGAAGCGATGCTCTTCGTTGCCGACGACCAGCGGCGGCGCAACGTCGAGGCGGTCGTCGGCCAATGCCTGCAGGCGCTGCACGGCCTGTTGCAGCAGGCTCGTGGTGCCGCAGAGGACGAGGAACTGCTTGGGATAGCCGGCGCGCGAAAGCGGCCACAGGCGCGTGCCCGAGCCGCCGGCCATCACCACCGGTTGAACGTGAATGCTCATGCTTCGAATCCGTGAGGGTTGTTCGACTGCCAGCGCCAACTGTCTTCGCACATGCGCCGCAGGCTGCGCTCGGCCTGCCAGTGCAGGCGCTCGCGGGCCAGCGACGCATCGGCGTAGCAGGCGTCGATGTCGCCCGGTCGGCGCGGGGCGAAGGCGTAGGGGACCGGCCGGCCGCTCGCCTGCTCGTAGGCGCGCACGACCTCGAGCACGCTGTGGCCCTGGCCGGTGCCGAGGTTGACCGTGATCGAGGCGCGCGTACCCTGCAGGTAGCGCAGTGCGGCGACGTGGCCCTCGGCGAGGTCGGTGACGTGGATGTAGTCGCGCACACCGGTGCCGTCGGGCGTCGCGTAGTCGTTGCCGAAGACCTGCAGCTGCGGCCGCCGGCCGATCGCGACCTGGGCCACGTAGGGCATCAGGTTGTTCGGCGTGCCGCGCGGGTCCTCGCCGATCTGGCCGCTCTCATGCGCGCCGACCGGGTTGAAGTAACGCAGACAGGCGATCGCCCACAAAGGGTCTGCGGCCTGCAGGTCGCGCAGGATCTGCTCGCTCATCAGCTTGGTTTGGCCGTAAGGGTTGCTCGCCGCGAGCGCGGCGTCTTCGCGAATGGGCAGGCTTTGCGGGCGGCCGTAGACCGTCGCGCTGGAACTGAACACGAGCGTGCGGCAGCCGTGGCGCTGCATCGCCTGGCACACGGTCAAGAGGCCGCCGAGGTTGTTCGCGTAGTAGGCCAGCGGCTGAGCCGTGCTCTGGCCGACCGCCTTGAAGGCGGCGAAGTGAACGACTGCCGCGATGGCGTTGCCGGCGAAGATGCGGTCAAGCGCTGCCGCGTCGCGGATGTCGGCGCGCTCGAACGACGGCTCGTGCCCGCAGAGCCCGCGCAGACGTGGCAGGACGTGCGGCGAACTGTTGGAGAAATCGTCCACGCCGATCACGGCGTGACCGGCTTCGAGCAGCGAAAGCCAGGTGTGCGATCCGATGTAGCCGGTGGCTCCCGTGAGCAGGATGGTCGGCAGGCTCATTGCAGGAGGATCTGCCCCGTGCACGTGAACATGCCGCTGCTGTATGGATAGGACTGCCCGAGCGCCTCGGCCTGCTGCGAAGCGCTTCGCCTCAGGTACTGCGCATTGCACCCGAGCAAGGAGTTGCGGGTCGGCGCGTAGGTGAAGCCCAGGTTGACGGTTGGCGTGAGGTCGGTGCCATACAGCGTGCCGCCCGGCGTGGTTTGGCCGTAACGGTTCTGGACCAGTCCCAGGCTGCCGGTCAAGGTTGTCTTGGCCGTCATCGAGTAGGTCGCCGAGTACTGCAGGATCTTGCTCAGCGTGCTGTTTTGAACCGATATCGGCCCGGAAGAGGTGAAGGCAAAGAACGTCGCACTCGTTCCCGGAGCAACCAGGAAGGACAGCCGGGTCGACAGCTTGCCGGTAACCTGGTAGTTCCAGCCGAGTTCTCCGGTCAGGCCGTTGAAGTCGGCGGCATGGTTGATGTCGTAGGTGATGTCGCTCATGCTGAGCCTAAGGTCGAGCGTGCTCAGGCCGTTCGGGATCCAGGTCGCGGTGAAGTCGACGTACCTTCCGTTCGAGTGGTCGGCAATATACGGCTCGGACTCCGAGGTGGCGGGGTCCGGGTTGACGCGATAGTGCGGAAATTCGGCCCGGTTGGCCCGGTAGGCCAGGCCTAGGCTGAGCACGCTGCCCTGGCCGTAGCGCACGCCCAGACTGACACCGTTCTGCGTGAACTCCTGATAGGCGTACGACGGGGCCGAGTAGTCCACCTTGTGGAAGGCGTAGCCGCCGTCGAGCGACCACTGTGGCGTGATGCCGTACTTCGCGGTCAGCACGGCCTGCTCGAGGTTCTGGATGTTCTTCTGTGGAACCGTCGGTGCGCTGGACGTGTTGTAGTTGGCCAGGCTCTGATTGGCCGTCAGGCGCACCGTGCCCGACAGACGCTCGATGGTCTCCCAGTCGAGCCCGGCGTTGAGGCCGTAGGCCGTGTTGTTGAGTATCTTGGCCGCGGAGTCGGTGTAGTAGTTGTAGCCGACGTTGCCGCTCGCGAAGACGCGCTGGCGGCCGATGGGTTGGTCGAACCCGCCGACCAGACTGGTCGTTGAGATGCCGCTGTTGACGGGGTTGAATTGGGAGGCATAGACGTTCGTCTGGTAGGACAACGCTTGGCTGGCGCCGATGTAATACGGATTGGGCTCATCCGCGCTCGCGGCACCGGCGAGCGAGAACGCGATGATGGCGGCCAGGGAATTCGCCAGGAGGGGGTGAGTTCGCATGCTCGTGGGTTCCATTCCAGTTCGTCGGCCGCGCCTTGTGGCGCTGTCAGTAGGCCTTACGGTCGAAGAACACGAGCCGTATGGTACACACGATGATCTGCAGGTCTAGGCCGAGCGACCAGTTGCGCAGGTACTCCAGATCGTATTCGACGCGCGCCTTCATCTTTTCGAGCGTATCGGTCTCGCCGCGGTGCCCGTTGACCTGGGCCCAGCCGGTGATGCCCGGCTTGACCTTGTGGCGCACCATGTAGGCCTTGATGATGCGACGGTACTCTTCATTGTGGGCCACCGCGTGCGGGCGCGGTCCGACAATGCTCATGCGGCCCTGAAGCACGTTGAAGAACTGCGGCAGTTCGTCGAGCGAGGTGCGGCGTATGAACGCGCCGAATGGCGTGATCCGAGGGTCGCCCCGGCTAGCCTGGTGCACGACCAGGCCATCATCCTGCACCGTCATCGAGCGGAACTTGTAGACGACAATCTCTTCGCCGTCCAGGCCGTTGCGGCGCTGCCTGAAGATCACCGGGCCGGGCGAGCTGAGCTTAACCCCGATCGCGATCACGAGCAGCAGCGGCGAGACCAGCAGCAGGATGAAGCTCGCAATCACGAGGTCGCTGGCGCGCTTGACGAGCTTGTTGGTTCCCGTGAACGGCGTCTCACAGATGCCCACCACTGGAACGCCGTTCATGTCCTGCAGGCGGCCCTGGATGATGTTGATCCCGAACACATCGGGCACGAAGTACAGCGAGGCGGTGGTGTCCTGCAGTTGCTCGAGCAGGTCCACGATTCGCGGCCGCGAACTGAGCGGTAGCGTGATGAACACGTCGCGCACGCCATGCGCGATGACATAGGCGGCGACGTCGCCCAGCCCGCCAAGGTGGCGCGAAACCGCCTCCGGGTTCACCCGTTCGTCGCCGCGATCGTCGAAGTAGCCATCGAACGCGACGTCGCTTTCGTCAAGCGCCCGCGCCACCTTCACGCCGACCGCGCCGGCACCGATGATGACGGCCGATTGCCTTGCTGCCGGCAGAGAGTCACGCCAGCGCCCGATCTTTGCGCCTACCCATACGGCGGCCCACTGGACGGCCGGCGTGACCAGCGCCCAGATGAGCAGCACCTCGTTCTCGAAGTACTTCATGCTGCGCGTGGCGTAGCCGCACAGCGCAAGAATGCCGAGCAGCGCCACCCACGAGGTCGCGATGTCGACCGCCGCCGCAATTGCGTTGTCGCGAAAGCGGTTGCGGCCGGGGAAGGTGAGCGCGAAGACGAGCAGGCACAGCGTCAGCGATGGGCGCGTCATCCCTTCGTCCAGCGCGACGCTGATGAGCAGGAACGTGAGCACGATGATGCTCGGTTCGAGAAACGCGGCGACGAGCGAAGTCACCGACTGCGGCGCGCTGTAGAACGTTCGCTTGTAGGTGCGGTCTTCGAACATGGAGAGTGGGACGGTATCGACCTCGACGCGAAGGCGTGAACCAGAGTGGCACTGCGCCAGCCAATGGCGACCAATTTACGCCGGCCCGGCGACGGCAATTCATCAAGCAGCCCCACGAATGCCGCCTTTCCGCGCGCAAGGGCAGGTTGAAGGATTCTCGCTCATGTGGCGACCGCTTCGGGCCTTGCTCCTCGACGGAGCACGGCGTGCCGGTGCCTACAATCCGTGCATGTTTCACGCATTGACTTCATCAATGAAAGTCGCGCTGGCCGAGCGCTTGACTTTGCTGCTCAATCACGTGCTGATGGCCGAGCCGGCCGCCGGCGAGCGATTGCGTGCCCACGGCGGACGGTCGCTGCGCTTGCAACTCGAGGGCTGGCCGAGCCTCTTGCCGGCGCTGCCCGAGCTGTCGTTCCGAGTTACTCCGGCTGGGCTCGTCGAGTGGTGCGGCCTCGAGCCGCCGCCCGAGCCGGAGCTGACGCTGCGGCTCGATGCGTCGAACCCCGCGCTCTCGATGGCGCAGTGGGCGGCGGGCGAGCGACCGCACGTCGACATCCAGGGCGACGCGCAGTTCGCGGCCGACTTGAGCTGGCTGATCGACAACCTGCGCTGGGACGTGCAGGACGACCTGGCCCGCATCGTCGGCCAGGGCCCGGCGCACGAGATCGCGCGCCTCGGCGCACAACTCGCGCGGGGCTTGCGCGAGGCCTTGCGCACGTTGACGGGCCGGGCCGCGCGAGCCGATCCCGGACCCGGGTCACGATGAGGCATTTCGCCCGCCTCGTCATCATCGTCTTCACGGTCCTGCGCTTCGGCCTGGACGAGCTGGCGCTGTCGGGTTTCCGCCAGCGCCCGGTGCGAGTGCTGGTGCGGGTGATGACGTTCGGCAGGCGCCTGGATGCGCCGCGCGGCGAGCGGCTGCGCCTGGCACTCGAACGTCTGGGGCCGATCTTCGTCAAGTTCGGCCAGGTGCTTTCGACCCGGCGCGACCTTCTGCCCGCGGACGTGGCCGACGAACTGGCGCGCTTGCAAGACAACGTCCCGCCGTTCCCCGCGGAGCAGGCGCGGCGCCTCGTCGAACAGGCGTTCGGCCGGCCGATCGAGGCCGTGTTCGCGCAGTTCGACGCCGAGCCCGTGGCCAGCGCGTCGATCGCGCAGGTGCACTTCGCGGTGCTCATCGGCGGGCGCGAGGTCGCGGTCAAGGTGCTGCGCCCGGGCATGCTGGACGCGATCGAGGACGACCTGCTGCTGCTGCGCACGCTGGCGAGCTGGGTCGAGCGGCTGAGCGTCGACGGCAAGCGGCTGCGGCCGCGCGAGGTGGTGGCCGAGTTCGACAACTACCTTCACGACGAACTCGACCTCGTTCGCGAAGCCGCCAACGCGGCGCAACTGCGGCGCAACATGCAGGGGCTGAACCTGATCCTCGTGCCCGAGATGGTGTGGGAGCTGTGCACCAGCAGCGTGATCGTGATGGAGCGCATGCACGGCGTGCCGATCAACCAGCGCGCGCGTCTGCGCGAGGCCGGCGTCGACATTAAGAAGCTCGCTCGCGACGGGGTGACGATCTTCTTCACGCAGGTCTTTCGCGATGGCTTCTTCCACGCCGACATGCACCCCGGCAACATCCAGGTCAGCCTGGCTCGCGAGACCTTCGGGCGCTACATCGCGCTGGATTTCGGCATCGTCGGCACGCTGACCGAGAGCGACAAAGAGTACCTGGCGCAGAACTTCATCGCCTTCTTCCGCCGCGACTACAAGCGCGTCGCCGAGCTGCACGTGGAGTCGGGCTGGGTGCCGCCCGAGACGCGCATCGAGGAGCTCGAAGGCGCGATCCGCGCCGTCTGCGAGCCGCACTTCGACCGCCCGCTCAAGGACATCTCGCTCGGCAACGTGCTGCTGCGCCTGTTCCAGGCTTCGCGCCGTTTCAACGTGCAGATTCAGCCGCAGCTCGTGCTGCTGCAAAAGACGCTGCTCAACATCGAGGGCCTGGGGCGCGACCTCGACCCCGAACTCGATCTGTGGAGCACCGCCAAGCCCTTCCTCGAGCGCTGGATGGTCGACCAGATCGGCTGGGCCGGCTTCGTCGAGCGCGTGAAGAAGGAGGCGCCGCGCTATGCGCAGCTTGCGCCCGAGTTGCCGCGCCTCGTGCATCGCGCGCTGCAGGGGCCGCGACGGCCCGACCCGCTGTTGATGGAGTCTCTGCTCGCCGAGCAGCGGCGCACGAACCGGCTGCTGCAGGGCATCGTCTATGTGCTGTTGGCGCTCGCGCTGGGCGTGCTGGCGATGCAAGTGCTGCCGCACCTGCACCGGTAAGCGCCGAAGGCGCCTATTTACCCGCCTTGAAATTCGTGAAGATGCGCGTCTGCACGCGCCGGATGTCCTGCGGCAGGCTGTCGGGCGCGGTCATCTTCGCGAGGTCCTGCGGGCCTAGGAAGATCGACTTGTTCGCGGCCACGTCCTTGTCGACGAACTTGATCGACGCGCGGTTCGGGTTGGCGTAGAAGACCTTGTTCGTCAGCGACGCGTGCACTTCGGGGCGCAGGATGTAGTTGATGAACAGGTGCGCGTTCTTCGGGTGCGGCGCGTCGACCGGAATCGCCATCGAATCGAAGAACAGCGTCGCCCCGGTTGCCGGGATCAGCGCTTCGATGACGTTGCCGTTCTTGGCCTGCAACGCGCGCGAACGCGCGATGTTGATGTCGCCCGAATAGCCCATCACGACGCACAGCGAGCCGCCGGCCAGCTCGTCGATGTAGCCCGACGAAGAAAAGCGCGTGATGGTGGGCCGGACCTTGTTCAGCATCTCGGCCGCGACAGCATAGTCGGCGGCCGTGCGGCTGTAGGCGGGCTTGCCGACGTAGAGCATCGCCACCGGCATCACCTCGGACGCCGAATCGAGAAAGTTCACGCCGCAGATCTTGAGCCTGGACGCGTACTTCGGGTCGAAGATCAGCGACCACGGGTTCTGCGGCATCGGCAGATCGCCGAGCGCCTTCTTGACTTGGGCGACGTTGACGCCCACCGTCACGTAGCCCCACAGCCAGTCGACCAGGTACTGGTTGCCCGGATCGACCTTGGCCACCTGCTCGAGGATCGCCGGGTCGAGGTTGCCCCAGTTCGTCAGCAGCGAGCGGTCGAGCTTCTGGAAGAGCTTGCCTTCGATCTGCTGCTTCGCGAAGTGCGCGCTCGGGACCACGATGTCGTAGCCCGTCTTGCCCGCCACCAGCTTGGCGTGCAGCACTTCGTTGCTGTCGTAGTTGTCGTAGTTGACCTTGATGCCGGTCTCGCGCTCGAAGTTCTTGATCGTGTCGTCGGCGATGTAGTCCGACCAGTTGAAGATGTTGAGCACCTTGGCTTGCGGCGCGGCCGCTGGCGCAGCGACCGCCGAGCCGACCGCTAGCACAGCGGCGAGCAGCGGCATGACGGCGGCGGACAGGACATGGCCCAACGGCATGCGGATCACGGCGTACTCCTTCGGGTTCGGACGGCTGACGCCGATTCTAGACATCATGGTCTACGCCTCGGGGCAGGGGGCGCGGCCGGTACGCACGGCGCACCGACTCCGCGGTCGCCAGGTACGCGCATCGACGGGTACGCCACGGTGCCCCCGTATAATTCAAGGTTTTCCTTTTCGAATCAAGGGCTTAGCAATGCCGATCTACGCCTATCGCTGCGCCGCCTGTGGACACGCCAAGGACGTACTGCAAAAAATCTCCGACCCGCTGCTGACGACCTGCCCTTCGTGCGGCGCCGAAGCCTTCCAGAAGCAGCTCACCGCGGCCGGCTTTCAGCTCAAGGGGTCGGGCTGGTACGTGACCGATTTCAAGGGTGGCGCGCCCGCTGCCAAGCCCGCGCTGGAACCGGCCACGGAGGCGGCGAAGCCCGATTCCAAAGCGGCCGGCGAAGCGGCCGCGCCAGCCAAGGCGGATGCCAGCCCAGCGGCCTCGACCGCCGCGGCCAGCACGCCACCTGCGCCGAGTGCCCCGCCGCCGTCGGCCAAATAGCCACTCGTTCGGCGACGGATCGACGTGAAGAAGTACCTGATCACGGGCCTGTTGGTCTGGTTGCCGCTGGTGGTGACGATCTGGGTCCTGCAGGCCGTGCTCGGCACGCTCAACGGCGTTTTCGCCGCCGTGCTCAACGCAACCGATGCGCTTTTGCCCAGCGCCGCCCACGTGCCCATCGAGGCTCTGCGCCGGGTTCCCGGGCTCGGCGTCGTCGTGCTGCTCGCTACCTTGCTGCTCACCGGGGCCTTCGCGGCCAACATCTTCGGCCAGTGGTGGCTGCGGCAGGTCGACCGCATGCTCTACAAGATCCCGATCGTCAAGTCGATCTACAACTCGGTCAAGCAGGTCTCCGACACACTGTTCTCGAGCAGCGGCCAGGCCTTTCGCGAGGCGGTGCTGGTGCAGTACCCGCGCCAGGGCGCGTGGACGATCGCCTTTGTCACCGGCCGCCCGAGCGGCGAGGTCGCGCAGCACCTTGGCAGCGAACATGTCAGCGTCTACGTGCCGACGACGCCCAACCCGACCTCGGGCTTCTTCTTGATGGTCCCTCGCTCGGAGGTCGTGCACCTGCACATGAGCGTCGACGAGGCGCTGAAATACGTGATCTCGATGGGCGTGGTCGGCCCCGAGGCTACGGCCAATGGCGCGCCGCCTCAGCTGCCAGGTTGACGCCCGGCACGGCGCGTATCGAATTTCGAACGGAGTGAAAAGCATGCGAACGACATACTGCGGCCTGGTCAGCGAAACGCTGCTCGGCCAGAGCGTGACCCTGATGGGCTGGGCCCACCGCCGGCGCGACCACGGCGGCGTGATCTTCATCGACCTGCGCGACCGCGAAGGCCTGGTGCAGGTCGTGTGCGACCCCGACCGCGAAGCGATGTTCAAGGTCGCCGAGGGCGTGCGCAACGAGTTCTGCCTGAAGGTCGAAGGCAAGGTACGCGCGCGTCCGGCCGGCACCGAGAACGCGAACCTCACGAGCGGCAAGATCGAGGTGCTGTGCCACGAGATCGAGGTCCTGAACCCCAGCCTCACGCCGCCGTTCCAGATGGACGACGACAGCCTCTCGGAGACGACGCGGCTCACGCACCGCGTGCTCGACCTGCGGCGCCCGCAGATGCAGCGCAACATGCGGCTGCGCTACCGCGTTGCGATGGAGGTGCGCAAGTTCCTCGACGCCAATGGTTTCATCGACATCGAGACGCCGATGCTCACCAAGAGCACGCCCGAAGGCGCGCGCGACTACCTGGTGCCGAGCCGCGTCCACGAGGGCGAGTTCTACGCACTGCCGCAGTCGCCTCAGCTCTTCAAGCAGCTCTTGATGATGGCCGGATTCGACCGCTACTATCAGATCGTCAAGTGCTTCCGCGACGAAGACCTGCGCGCCGACCGTCAGCCCGAGTTCACGCAGATCGACATCGAGACCTCGTTCCTCGCCGAGGAAGAGATCCGCGCGATGTTCGAGGGCATGATCCGCAGCACCTTCAAGCACGCGATCGGCGTCGAACTGCCGCCGTTCCCGGTCATGCTCTACAAGGACGCGATGGCGCGTTACGGCTCGGACAAGCCCGACCTGCGCGTGAAGATGGAGCTGACCGACATCACCGACGTGATGGCCGATGTCGACTTCAAGGTCTTCTCCACCCCGGCGACGACGCCCGGTGGCCGCGTCGTTGCGCTGCGCGTTCCCGGCGGCGCGGCGATCAGCCGCGGCGAGATCGACGCCTACACCGAGTTCGTGCGCATCTACGGCGCCAAGGGCTTGGCGTGGATCAAGGTCAACGACATCGCCAAGGGCCGCGAAGGCCTGCAGTCGCCGCTGGTCAAGAACCTGCACGACGCTTCGTTGACGGAAACGCTCAAGCGCAGCGGTGCGCAGAACGGCGATCTGCTGTTCTTCGGCGCCGACAAGGCGAGCGTCGTCAACGACGCGATGGGCGGCCTGCGCGTGAAGATCGGCCACAGCGACTTCGGCAAGGCGCACGGCCTCGTGCAGGGCGACTGGGAGCCGCTGTGGGTGACCGACTTCCCGATGTTCGAGTACGACGACGCTGCGCAGCGCTGGAACGCCGTGCACCACCCGTTCACCGCGCCCAAGGAAGGCCACGAAGACTGGCTCGAAAGCGACCCCGGCCGCTGCGTCGCCAAGGCGTATGACGTGGTTCTGAACGGCATCGAACTCGGCGGCGGCTCGGTCCGTATCCACCGCGAAGACGTGCAGAGCAAGGTCTTTCGCGCGCTCAACATCGGCGCCGAGGAGGCCGAGGCCAAGTTCGGCTTCCTGCTCGACGCGCTGCAGTACGGCGCGCCGCCGCACGGCGGCATCGCGATCGGCCTCGACCGCTTCGTGATGCTGATGACCGGCGCCGAATCGTTGCGCGACGTGATCGCCTTCCCGAAGACGCAGCGCGCCCAGTGCCTGCTGACTCAGGCGCCGAGCGCGGTCGACGAGAAGCAATTGCGCGAGCTCCACATCCGGTTGAGGAACCCGCACGCGGCCGGCTGAGCGCAGGCAGCATCCGCCACCGGGGATGAGCGAGCCGCCCAAGATCCCGCAGTCGGTGCTGGTGGTGATCCACTCGCCCGAGCTCGACGTGCTGCTGATCGAGCGCGCCGACCACGCGGGCTATTGGCAGAGCGTGACCGGGGCTAAGGACTTTGAGGGCGAGCCGTTCAGCGAGACCGCCGCCCGCGAAGTCGCCGAGGAGACCGGCATCGTCGTCGGCAGCGCCGAGGTTCCGGCGTCGGCGCTGCGCGACTGGCGGTTGCGCAACGTCTACGAGATCTACCCGCAGTGGCTGCACCGCTATGCGCCCGGCGTGAGGCTCAACACCGAGCACGTGTTCGGCCTCAAAGTGCCGCGCGCCATCGCGATCACCCTCGCGCTGCGCGAGCATCTGCGCTACGAATGGCTGCCCTGGCGCGAGGCGGCCGATCGCTGCTACTCGCCGTCGAACGCCGAGGCCATCCTGCACCTGCCCAACTTCGCAGCATGAGCACGCCCTACGCCGCCCGCCACCCGCAGAACGTGCTGCGCGTGGCGACCTACAACATCCACAAGGGCGTGCGCGGCGTCGGGCCGAGGAAGCGTCTGGAGATCCACAACCTGGGCCTTGGCATCGAGGCGCTGGCCGCTGACCTCGTCTTCCTGCAGGAGGTGCGCAGCTTTCATCACCGCGAGGCGAGGCGATTCCAGCGTACGTCTTTCGGCTGGCCCGACGAGCCGCAGGCCGACTTCCTCGCCCCCGACGGCTACGAAGTGGCCTACCGCACCAACGCCGTCACGCGCAGCGGCGAGCACGGCAATGCGCTGCTCTCGCGCTGGCCGCTGGGCGACATCGGTCACCACGACGTCTCGGACCACCGCTTCGAGCAGCGCGGCCTGCTGCATGTGCCTGTTCAGTGGAACGGGGTGACGGTGCACGCCATCGTCGCCCACCTCGGCCTGATGCACGCCGGCCGCGTGCGCCAGGTCGATCGCATCGCCGCCTTCATCGCCGCCGAAGTTCCGAGTGGCGAGCCACTGGTCGTCGCCGGCGACTTCAACGACTGGGGCGAGAAGCTCGACGCGCCGATGCGCGAGATGGGCCTCGCGCGCGCGAGCGCGGTCGCACCCGGCGCCGCGCCGCTGCGCACCTTCCCGTCACGGGTGCCGGTGTTCTCGCTCGACCGCATCTACACACGCGGCTTCGCGTGCCGCGCGATGTTCGTTCCGCGCGGAGCGGCGTGGGCCCGCATGTCCGATCACCTGCCGCTGATGGCGGAGCTGGAGCTGGCTTGACCCCTGCCGATCCAGCCAGCGCCGGATCCCTTGTCATTCAGCCGAGCTACAGCGGCGGCAACGAGGTCACGCTGCTGCGCGGCGGCGACGCACTGTTCCCGGCGATGTGCGAGGCCATCGCCGCGGCGCGCCACGAGGTCTGGGTGGCCAGCTACATCTTCCACGACGACCCGGCCGCGCAGACGGTGGTGGCAGCGCTCGTCGACGCGGCCCGGCGCTCTCTGTTGGTCAGCGTCGTCGTCGACGGTTTCGGCATCGACGCCACCTGGCCCAAGGTGGCGGCGCAACTCGTCGCCGGCGGCGTGCATGTGGCCGTGTTTCGGCCGCTGCACCGCTGGTGGAACTGGCTGCAGCCAGGCCAGATGCGCCGCCTGCACCACAAGCTGTGCGTCGCCGATGCCGAGGTCGCCTTCGTCGGCGGCATCAACCTGATCGACGACCGCTTCGACCTCCACCACGGCTGGAGCGACGCGCCGCGGCTCGATTACGCGGTGCGCGTGCGCGGCCCGCTGGCGCCGGCCGTGCAGCGCACGGCGCGCGCGATATGGACGCGGGCCTCGCTCGGCCAGGCCTGGCGCGACGAAGTGCGTGCGCTGGCCAGCAGCGCCGAACCGCTGGTGCGCGCCAGGCGGCTGCTCGGCCGGCTGCGCTCGAGCGGGCGGCTGGCCGGCGCGCCAGACGCCGACTCGCGGCCCGTTCGCGCCGCTTTCCTCGTGCGCGACAACATCCGCCAGCGGCGCAACATCGAGCGCAGCTACGTCGAGGCGCTGCGGCAGGCGCGGCAGAGCATCGACATCGTGTCGGCCTACTTCTACCCCGACCGCCCGATCCGTCGCGCGCTGCGCGATGCGGTGCGGCGCGGCGTTCGTGTGCGGCTGCTTTTGCAGGGGCGCTGGGACTATCGTCTGGCCGAGCTCGCCGCGTATGCGCTGTGCGACGAACTGCTCGCGCAGGGCGTGACGATCTACGAGTACAGCCCCGCCTTCCTGCATGCCAAGGTGGCCACGGTCGACGATGAATGGGCGACCGTCGGCAGCTCCAACATCGACCCGCTGTCGCTGCTGCTGAACCTGGAGGCCAACGTCGTCGTCCGCGACCGCGCGTTCGCGGTCGGCCTGCGCGAGGAGATCGAAGCGGCGCTGGCAAGCTCGGTGCAGGTCACGCACGAGAGCGTGGGCAGCGGTACGCGCCAATGGCTGCGACGTGGTTTCATCGCCTGGTGCGCACGGCTGTACCTGCGGCTGGCGGGGGCGGCGGGGCGCTACTGACCGACAATCGGCCGCGAGCGGGAGACGGTGCGGCGAGGCCCTTCGTGGGCCGAAAGAGGATCAACCGATGCACAGCGACGTCGATGTCTTCTCGATCACGTCAATGTGTGCAGTCGAGCGAGTCTCAACGCGCTGTTACATTGCCAATACCAGCCTAGGCACGAAGTCACGCGGCCTTCGGCAATGTCTTGTCATCAGTCAGCGTCGCTTGTTCCAAAGGGGAAGAAATGCAGATGAACGCATTCAACGCGATGTTCCGCGGGCTTGTGCTGGTCGGAGTCGTGGTCCTGGCTGGTTGTGCCACGCCGCCAGCGCCCGAAGCACGAAGTACACCGTCTGCCGTTCCCGCGGAGGGGAGCGGCAGAATCGTCTTCTATCGACCTAACGGCGTATTCGGCTATCTCATGAGGGCGGACATTCTCTTAGATGGCAAGAAGGTCGGAGAGTCAGCCCCCGGTATGAAGTTCTATGTTGACACGGCGCCTGGCATCCATCACATCGTGGTTCCCAACAGCATGTATTCGGGAGACCGTTCGCTCGACGTGAAGGTTGTCGAAAAGGGAGCCGTCTACGTGCGGACATCGCTTGGCGGCTCTGCGTTTGGCGGCCGGACCAATGTCGAATTGATCGGTGCGTCTGCGGGCGAACAGGAGTCGGCGGGGCTGGACCTAGTCAAGTAGCTTCATCTGCAGCGCCGCCATCGTGTAGCCGCCGGTGGCGCCGTCGATGAAATGCACGTGATCGCTTTGCGCCGGTAGCGGCGCGATGCAGGTCATCAGCGCCGCATCCTCGCGCACCAGACCGTAGCGGACGATGCCGTTCGCGCGCGCCTGCCGCAGCAGCGCTTCGATGCGATCGGCGTGCGCCAGCGTGCAGTCGATGGTCATGCGCAGGCCATCGTCGAAGCCTCTGAAGTCGGCGTTGGCGACGATCTCGCGGCGGTAACGCGCGGGCTCGAAATCGCCGACCTTCACACCCGTCCACAGCACGCAGGCAGCCATGAGGCTCTCGGCCGCCAACCGGGCCCTGCGCAGCCAAGCCCACTCGCCAGGGCGACGCTGCACGATGGCCAGCAAGGCCAGCCCAGTCGGCGGCCAGCGAAACGGCGGCCCCTCGGCGGGCAGCGGGCAGCGCGCCTGGCCGGTGTCGGCCAGCAGCGCGTTGAGCTGCTTCGTCCAGTCGAGGAAGCGCGCGTCGTCGAAGGGCACTTCGGGCACGATCATCAGGGTCAGGATCACGCCGAGCGAGCTCGGGATCGCCTCCCAACTGCAAGAGAGGCCCGTGAGGTCGGGTTGCGCGTCCGCGGGCGCTTCGGCGAGCGCAAAGCGCCCGAGCTTGATCTGGCGCTCGGCCCAGCGGATGCCGCCGCCGGTGAACATCGCGTAGCGCACGTTGGGCGATGCCGCGTAGCGCGAGACCCGAACGTCCAGCCCGGCCTCGCGAATCGCCTCGATGGGCACCATGCCGACGCGCATCGGCAGTTCCAGGTCGCGCGTCGCCCACAGCGCCACCGCCGCCAGCGCCTCGCACGCGACGCCGACCAGTGCAGGCGGCACGGCGAAGCTCGCCCCGTCGCCGCCGAAGACGTAGGGGATCGCTTCGCCGCCGAGCGCGTTCGTCACCGCGGCAATGACGGCCGCACCCGCGATGTTGACGGTCTTGGCGCGGCCCTCGGCGCGGGCCTGGGTCGACCGGGCGACATCTGCGTTGCCGACCCACCATCCCGAAGGCAAGGCCTGGTAGAGCGCCGGGTCGGAAGCGCGATCGAAGTCGTCGAACGCCGGCAGCGACGTGTAGAAGCTGTCGGCGGCGGCGCCGCTGCCGGGGCTGGGCACGGTGCGGGGTGCTCCGGGGCTGTCAGGCGGCCAAGCCGCCTCGCAGGCCGTCGCTCGCCCGCAGCGCGCCGACGGCGATGCCGCGCCAGTTGCGCAGCTTGCAGTCGCTCAGGCCGCGCAGGAATGCAGAGTCGTCTTCGGCCATCGGCAACAAGGCCTCGATCACCGCGGCCATCGCGACCTCAGCCGCGCGGGCGTTGTTGCCGTCGTCGATCTTGATCGCGATGCCGAGCCCTTGTTCGGGCAGCGCGGCGCAGTACATGCCTTCGGCGCCGACCTTCATGAACACGCGCTCGCCCAGGCGCTCCATCACGCGCGAATCCATGCGGCCGCTGCCGGCGACCATGAACGGCGCATTGGCGAC
>CAIKUF010000261.1 GCA_903830565.1 uncultured bacterium
CGTGGACGATGGGTGCCTGCCGCAGCGAGGTAAAGGAGGAGGGACGGGCGAAGCCCGGCCCGGGGGACACGAGCAGCGGCGGGCACCCATCGTCCATGGCCCGCGCGAAACCGTGTACCAGGAACGACTGCAATGGGCCGAATGCTGAACTGCAGCCTTGGCTCACGCCTCATCCCTCGCTGCGGCAGGAATACTCGTTGGAGCAACTGAGATGAACGTGATCGTGATCACCGGCGCGTCGGAAGGCATAGGCGCCGAGATGGCACGCCAATGGGCCACGCGGCAACGCGATGGGCTGGCCTTGGTGCTTGCCGCGCGCAGCGTCGAGAGGCTGGAGGCGGTCGCCGCAAGTTGTCGCAGCAGCGGCGCCCAAGTGCTGGTGCAGCGCTGCGATGTCGGTGTGCAAGTCGATTGCGTCGCCCTCGTCGCGGCGGCGATGCAAACCTTCGGCCGCATCGACACGCTGGTGTGCAATGCCGGCATGTCGGCGCAGGCGCTGTTCGCCGACGTCACCGACCTCGCCTGGTACGAGTCGCTGATGCGCACCAACCACTGGGGCAGCGTGTGGTGCACGCATGCCGCGCTGGCCTCGATCAAGGCAACGCGCGGGCGCATCGTCGCGGTGAGCAGCCTCGCCGGGCTGGTCGGTGTGCCGGGGCGGACGGCCTACTGCGGCAGCAAGTTCGCGATGACCGGATTCTTCGAGGCACTGCGTGTCGAACTCGCCAGTGCCGGGGTCAGCGTGACCATCGCCTACCCGGGCGTGGTGGCGACGCAGATCCGCCAGCGCGGCTTCAATGCCCGCGGCGAGGCAGCCGGCACCAGCGGCCTGGACGAGCGCGGCGCGATGAGCGTCGAAGATTGTGCGCGCCTGATCGTCGATGGCGCGGAGGCCCGCCGGCGCGAAGTGGTGATGACGGCCAAGGGCAAGCTCGGTCGCTGGATCAAGCTCGTCGCGCCGGGCCTTGTCGACCGCCTGGCGTTCAATGCCTTGAAGCAGGAAGTTCGACCGCGATGACGCACACCGACCCGGCGCCGTCGGCCTGGGTGCAGCGCTGGTCGGCGCTGGTGCCTGCCGGCGCCCGCGTGCTGGACGTGGCCTGCGGTTCGGGCCGGCACGTGCGCTGGTTCGCGGCGCGCGGGGCGCACGTCACCGCGGTCGACCGCGACACTCAGGCCATGACGTCATTGCACGCGCTGGATGGCCATGCGGTCGAGGTGATCGCTGCCGACCTTGAAGCTGCGCCCTGGCCACTCGCAGGACGCCGGTTCGACGCTGTCGTCGTCACGAACTACCTGTGGCGTCCGCTGCTGCCGACACTCGTCGCCAGCGTCGACACCGGTGGCGTTCTGATCTACGAGACCTTCGCCCGCGGCAACGAGACCGTGGGCAAACCATCCAACCCGGCCTTTCTTCTACAGCCGGGCGAGTTGCTCGGCGCGCTGCCAGGTCTGCGCGTCATCGCGTTCGAGGACGGCTTCATCGCCGACGCACCACCGCGCTTCGTGCAGCGCGTGGCCGCGGTCCGCGAAGCGCCGCTGTCAGCCGCGCCGGGGCGCTATCCGTTGTAGTAGGCAGAGGACGCGCTTGCCACAGGTAAAATCCGCCGATTGCGAGGAACCTGCATGAAACCCATTGTTGGAAGCATCGTCGCCCTGGTGACGCCGATGCGTGAAGACGGCAGCGTCGACTACGAGGCACTGCGCGGTCTGATCGACTGGCACGTCGCCGAGGGCACCGACTGCATCGTGGCTGTCGGCACTACCGGTGAGTCGCCGACGCTGGCGACCGACGAGCACTGGGAAGTCATCCGCGTCGCGGTCGAGCACGCTCGCGGGCGTATCCCCATCATGGCCGGCACCGGCGCCAACTCGACGGCCGAGGCGATCGAGCATTCGCGCTACGCGGCCAAAGTCGGCGCCGATTGCACGCTGTCGGTCGTGCCGTACTACAACAAGCCGTCGCAGGAAGGCATCTACCGTCACTTCCGCGCCATCGTCGAGGCGTGCGACATCCCGATGGTGCTCTACAACGTGCCCGGCCGAACGGTCGCCGATATGCAGACCGAAACCGCGCTGCGCCTGGCGCAGGTGCCGGGCATCGTCGGCATCAAGGAAGCGACAGGTGACATCGTGCGTGCGGCGCAGCTCATCAAGCGCGCCCCGGCGGGCTTCTCGATCTACTCTGGCGACGACGGCACGGCCATTGCGTTGATGCTGCTCGGCGGCCACGGCAACATTAGCGTCACTGCCAACGTCGCGCCGCGGGCGATGCACGAGATGTGCATGGCCGCCATCGAAGGCCGGGTTCGTGAGGCGACACAGATCCACTTGCGTCTGCTCGATCTGCACGCCGCCTTGTTCGTCGAACCCAGCCCCGCACCGACCAAGTGGGCGGTGTCGAGGCTCGGGCACGGCGGCGCCACCGTGCGCTTGCCGATCACGCCGCTCACAGCGGCCGGTCAAGCGACGGTCGAGCGGGCCATGGCGGAAGCCGGCCTGGTGGCGCGCCCGTGAACGTTGCCCGCCGCAAGTCAGTCGCAAGCGTCCTCCTGGAGATTCCCAACGTGAGCTTTCCCTCTCGTGTTCGGCCGCTGTGCCTGGCCGCCGCCGCACTCACCCTCGCAGCCTGCGGTTCGCTGGACGACATCTCAGGCAACAGCACGGTCGATTACCGGACGACCGGCAACAAGACCGCGCCGCTGGACATCCCGCCCGACCTGACGCAGCTCTCGCGCGACCCGCGTTATGCACCGCAGGGCGCGAGCGTCAGCGCCAGTTCGTTCCAGACCGCCGCAGCACCGGCTGCGCCTGCCGCGTCCGGCGCGGGTGCCACGCCTTCCACGTTCGCCGTGTCGGCTCCGGCTGCGCAAGGCGCGCCAGCGGTGGCCGTCAATTCCGGCACGAACGAAGCCGGCGTGACCAAGATCGAACGTCAGGGCAACGAGCGCTGGCTCGCCTCGCCGCTGACCCCCGAGCAGATGTGGCCGCAATTGCGTTCCTTCTGGCAGGAACTCGGCCTGGCGCTGGTCGTCGACCGTCCCGAGGCCGGGGTGATGGAAACCGATTGGGCTGAGAACCGCGCCAAGATTCCGCAGGACGCCATCCGGGCCGTGATCGGCAAGGTGATGGACTCGGCTTATTCGACCGGCGAGCGCGACAAGTTCCGCACCCGCGTCGAGCGCACGCCGACGGGATCGGACGTCTTCATCACGATGCGCGGAATGATCGAAGTCCAGACCCAATCGGACAAGAGCCAGACCACGTGGCAGCCGCGGCCACCTGACCCGCACCTTGAGGCCGAGATGCTCGGGCGGTTGTTGCAAAAACTGACTGCCAAGTCACCGAAGTCCGTTACGCCTGCTGCCGCGGCTGCGGCAGCCAGCGCACCCGAACCGGTTGCACGTGCACGAATGGTCGAAGGCCGCCCTGCGCCGACCATACAGGTCGACGACGGCTTCGATCGCGCCTGGCGCCGCGTTGGCCTGGCGCTGGACCGCAGCGGCTTCACGGTCGAAGACCGCGACCGCGTGCAAGGCCTTTACTTCGTTCGCTATGTCGACCCGGCGCAGGCCGGCAAGGAAGAGCCGAACTTCTTCACGAAACTCTTCACGAGCAAGAACAACGCGGCTGCACCGGTGCGCTATCGGGTCAGCGTCAAGGCCGAGGGCAATGTCAGCCTCGTCACCGTGCTCGACAACCAGGGCGCCCCAGAGAAGGGCGAAGCCGCGCAGAGCATCATGAAGCTGCTGCTCGCAGACTTGAAGTGAAGCCCGCGCTGCGCGATGCGCTTTTGCAGCCTGGGCAGCGGAAGCAGCGGCAACGCGCTCGTCGTCGAGGTCCGTAGCGGCACCACGACCAGCCGCGTGCTGGTGGACTGCGGCTTCTCGCAGCGTGAACTCGAGGCCCGGCTCGCGCGAGTCGGGCTGGTCGTCGAAGACCTCGACGCGGTGTTCATCACCCACGAACACGGCGACCACGTCGGCTGCGCGCTGACGCTGTCGCGCCGCCAGCAGTTGCCGCTGTGGACAAGCCGCGGCACCTGGCGCGCCCTCGGCAACCCGGACCTGCCCGATGGGCTGCTCCGCTTCGCGCGCGACGGCGAGGCGATTGCTGTCGGGAACCTGCAGTTGCACCCGTTCACGGTGCCGCACGACGCGGTGGAGCCGCTTCAGTTGCGCTGCACCGACGGCCATCGTCGCCTAGGCGTGCTAACCGACGTCGGCACCGCAACCTCACATCTGCTGGCGAATCTGCAGGGCTGCGATGCGCTCGTGCTCGAGTGCAACCACGACCGTGAAATGCTCGCGAAGTCGCGCTACCCGACGTCGCTCAAGGCCCGCATTGCCGGTCCGCACGGCCATCTGGCCAACGACTGTGCGGCGCAGATCCTCGCGCAGTGCCATCACGACGGGCTGCACCGCATCGTCGCCGCCCATCTGAGCGCGGAGAACAACGCCGCACACCTGGCTGCGGACGCACTGGCCCAGGCCTGTGGCGCGCAGCGGCAGGACATCGTGGTCGCCGATCCACTGCTCGGCGTGAACTGGCTCACGCTGTCGTGATGGCCAAACGAGACAAGGCCGCCCGAAGGCGGCCTTGTTTACATCACACGCGTCCTCGCGGACGGCGAGATCAGGGCTTGGCGGCGGAAGCAGCGGCTTCGGCGGCCTTGCCGGCCGCAGCGGCGGCGGCTTCCGCCGCGCCACCCGCGGCCGAGGCAGCGGCTTGGACGCCCGAGGCTGCGGCCACAGCGGCCGACGCAGCGACCTCGGCTGCGGAAGCGGCAGCAGCAACGACCGGAGCGACAGCGGCCGGCGGCGGAGTGGGTTCTTCCTTCTTGCCGCAGGCGGCGAGGGCGACGGCGGCAACCAGGGCGGCCAACAGGAGTGACTTGTTCATGTATATCCTCATTCGAAGAGTCAGACAATTACCGGCAATTGCGGGAACCCCTTGGTTTTCCAGAGCCCCATCTATTAGGGGCACAGCGGCGCTCGAGCATCGCTATGTCCAACCTTGGAGTATACCCGGCCCTGGGAAGATACCTACAGTCCCATCGTCGTCGCCGGATACGCCTCGACCGAGCGTTGCAAAACCGCATCAATTCGTTCACCCGCGCTCACAACGTCGGCCGGTACCCTGGACACGATGCCGCGATATCGCAAGGGGTCGAACAGCCTCACCGTCAATGCACCGGGAGCGTGCAGGATGACCGGCACGTCATCCGGCTGAAGTTCCAGCAACGCGCGGCACTGCACGACGTGCGACCAGCGGCGGCGCCACTCGGCCCAGCGCGCGTGCCGCCGCGCGACGTCGTCGAAATGCAGCGCGAGCAAGGTCAACCGCCGCTGCGTGCCAGCCCATTGCGTGAGGCTTTCGACCACGGCCGCGTCGCCGAGCGGCCAGTTCGCGAAGTCCGGATCGCACAGCCACAACTCGCGCCAGCCTGCCGTTGCGGCCTGCGCCAGCGCATCGCGCACGGCGGCGTGGAATCCCTGGCGCCCGGCAATCTGTTGAATCTCTTCCATCGGCGATCAACCAGCGTCACGCCAGATCCGGCTCATCGTGCACCCAGCCGGCGCACACCCACTCGGCGAGCAATTCGACCGCATCGGGGCTGAGCCGGGCCACGGCCGCAGCGCCCAGACAGCGACGATCGGCCAGGCTTTGCATCGCCCGCGCGTCGCGGCCTCCGGCGCGGTAAGACTCGCCGTTCAGGTAGACGCGCTCGTCGTCGTAAAGCATGCGGCTGCGGCGGTCGAGCCGCACACCACGGTTCAGCTTCGCCTGGGTGGCAGCTTCGAAGCAGACGCGCGGCTTGGGCTCGCTGAGCACTTCACCGAGCGCACAGGCCAGGCCCTGCGGATCGGCAACGAAGCGCGCCACCGCGTCGAGCGCGAACGCCGCCAGCTTCAGCGGGATACGGCCGGGTTCCATCGTGGCCGGTTGCTGCGCATCGCGGTAGAGGTGGTCTTGGTCCGGTGCCTCGGCCTCGTCGAGCGCCCGCTGAAGAACGCTGCGCGCCAGCTCGTCGCGCCCGGGCACGCGCATGCCGACCGAGCACGTCATGCAGTCGTTGCCGACCGCGGCGCCGTCGTGGGCCCAACCGGGCGGAAGGTATAGCAGGTCGCCCGGCTCGAGCACCCAGTCGTGCTCGGGCTCGAAGCTGGCGAGGATCTTGAGCGGCAGGCCGGGCAGGACGCTGCGGTCACGCTGGCGCCCGATGCGCCAGCGCCGCCGACCATGCACCTGGAGCAGGAACACGTCGTAGGAATCGAAGTGCGGGCCGACACCGCCGCCATCGCTGGCGTAGGAAATCATCAGGTCGTCCAGCCGCGCATCCGGAACGAAGCGGAAACGATCGAGCAATGCGCGCGCGGCCTCGACGTGCAGGTCCAGCCCCTGGACGAGAAGCGTCCATCCGGGCAGCGTGAGTGGGGGCAGCGAGCGCCGTGGCAGCGGCCCCTGGCGCAAGGCCCAGGCGCCGCCGGCGCGATCAAGCAGGCGCGACTCGACGTCCTCGTTCCCGGCCAGCGCCAGCAGCGCGGCGCGGCCGAGCGGCGGCGTGGCACCGGGAACCGCCTGGCGAACCAGCAGCGGCTTGCGCTGCCAATGGCGGCGCATGAATTGCGCCGGTGACAAGCCGCCCAGGAGGGCGGTCGGGAGGGTAGTGTCCATGCTCGCCATTGTGCCGCCACGATCCCCAGCGCCAAAGCCTGCCTGTGCGATCATTGTCCGATGATGATCACCACGCCCTGCGTCGTCACGCTCACGTGGCGACTGGAAGACACTCTCGGCAACGCGATCGACGAACTCACCGAGCCGGTCGAGTTCTTCTACGGCGGCAACGACCTCCTGGCCAAGGTCGAGGAAGCGCTCGCGGACCAGGCGGTCGGCTTTCACGCCAAGCTCCACCTCGAACCCGAGCATGCGTTCGGCGACTACGAAGCATCGCTCGTGTTCTTCGAGGAGCGCTCGGTGTTCCCAGAGGGCACTGAAGTCGGCATGCAGTTCGACGCCCTGCCTGCCGGCTGCAAGACCAAGGACTTGCGCGAAGACGCGATCTACACCGTGACCGACGTCTACCCGACGCACGTGGTGCTCGACGGCAACCACCCGCTGGCCGGCATCGCGCTGCGGCTGGACCTCACCGTGCGCGACGTGCGCGAGGCCAGCGCCGACGAGATCGAGCGCGGTAGCGTCGGTGACGCATCGCTGAGCGTGCTCAGCACGCTGCCGGCGAGCCCGCACACGCACTGAGCGCCGTCGCCTAACGGCGAAAGTCAGTGCTTCCCAGTCGAGCCGAAGCCGCCCTCGCCGCGGTCCGAGGCATCGAACTCGTCGACGCGCCGGAAGGCTGCCTGCAGCACCGGAACGATCACGAGCTGCGCGATGCGCTCCATCGGCTGCACCGTGAATGCGCTCGTGCCGCGATTCCAGCAGCTCACCATCAGCGGCCCCTGGTAGTCCGAATCGATCAGGCCGACGAGGTTGCCGAGCACGATGCCGTGCTTGTGACCGAGCCCCGAGCGCGGCAGGATCACTGCTGCCAAGCCAGGGTCGCCGATGTGGATCGCCAGGCCGGTCGGGATCAGTTGCGTCTGCCCCGGCTCCAGCACCAGCGGCGCAGCCAGGCAGGCACGCAGGTCCAGACCCGCACTGCCCGGCGTCGCATAGGCCGGCAACTGGTCGGCCATGCGCTCGTCGAGTACCTTGACGGCTATCGTCGTCATCGGGGCTGTGCGGCAAGCCGCCGTGCGATCTCGGCAACCAAGGCGCGGGCCAGGGTCAGCTTGTCGGCGCGCGGCAACTCGTGCTCGCCGTCAGCGTCGATCAGCGTCACTGCGTTGTCGTCACAGCCGAAGGTGGCCGGGCCGAGGTTGGCGACGATCAGCGGAATGCCCTTGCGCTCACGCTTCTCGCGCGCGTGCCGAAGCAGGTCGTGACTCTCGGCCGCGAAGCCGACGCAGTAGGGCCGGTCCGCAAGGCAGGCGACGGTCGCCAGGATGTCGGGGCTCTCGGTCAACGAAATGCTCGGCGGCGCATCGCCGCGCTGTTTCTTGATCTTCGTCTCTGAAGGCGCCGCAGGCCGCCAGTCGGCCACGGCGGCGGTGGCGACGAACACGCCCTGCCCCGGCAGAGCGCGCAGCACGGCGTCGTGCATCTGCTGGGCCGTCTTCACGTCGATGCGACGCACGCCGCGCGGCGTCGGCAGGTGGACGGGCCCGGCGACCAGGGTGACCTCGGCGCCGGCCTCGCTCGCCGCGCGCGCGATCGCGAAGCCCATCTTGCCGCTGGAATGATTGGTGATGCCGCGCACCGGGTCGATCGGCTCAAAAGTCGGGCCGGCGGTGATGAGCACCGTCTGGCCCGCGAGCAGCTTGGGCTGGAAGAAGGCGACGACTTCACCAAGCAGGTCATCGGGCTCGAGCATGCGGCCATCGCCGACCTCACCGCAGGCCTGGTCGCCACTGTCGGGGCCGAGCAGCGTCGCGCCGTCGGCAGCGATTTGTGCGACGTTACGCTGCGTCGCCGGGTGAGCCCACATCTCGCGGTTCATCGCGGGCGCGACGAGCAAGGGGCAGCGTGCGATGGGCCGCGCGAGGCAGGCCAGGCTCAGCAGATCGTCGGCCTGGCCGCGGGCGAGCTTGGCGATAAAGTCGGCACTGGCCGGCGCCACCAGCACCGCGTCAGCGTCGCGCGTCAGATTGATGTGCGCCATGTTGTTCGGCTCGCGCGCATCCCATTGATCGGTCGTGACGGGGCGGCCCGACAGGGCCTGCATCGTCACCGCGCCGATGAAGCGTTCGGCCGCCTGCGTCATCACCACCTGCACCGTGGCGCCGGCCTTGTGTAGCAGGCGCGTCAGCTCGGCCGCCTTGTAGCAGGCGATGCCACCGGTCAGGCCGAGCACGATGTGGCGGCCGGCGAGGTCGGCGCGGGGTGGTGCGGTGTCCGTCATGGCGCGAAATGTAGCAGTCGCCAACGATGGGATTGGCAAGCGGCGAGAATGCGGCCCCCAAGTGCCGCAGGCGTTACGCATGACACTCGTTCGTCCATCCGCTGTGCGCGAGCCGCAATTCATCCAGCTCCATTGCCCCGACGCTGAGGCGCTGCGCACCGAACTGAGCGCGGGCCTATGCGATCAACCGGCTCGCTGCGCGCCGAAGTACTTTTACGACGCCCTGGGCTCGCGCCTCTTCGAGGCGATCACCGAGCTGCCCGAGTACTACCCGACGCGCACCGAGGCGCAGATCTTCGAGCGCCACGCAAGGGAGGTGGCGCGCGTGGTCGGCCGCGGCGCGACCTTGATCGACCTCGGTGCCGGCAATTGCGCCAAGGCGGCCGCGCTGTTCACGGCCCTGCAGCCCGCGCGCTACGTCGCGGTCGACATCGCGGTGGACTTCGTTCGCGGCGCGCTGAATGCACTGCAGCGCCAGTTCCCGGCCATGCCGATGGTGGGCGTCGGGCTCGACTTCTCGCACACACTCTCGCTGCCCGCACCCGCTCAGGACGGCCGCCCGGTGTTCTTCTACCCGGGTTCGAGCATCGGAAACTTCGCGCCCGACGAAGCGCTCGCCTTCCTGCGCAGCGTGCGCGACGCTGCCGGCGGTGGCGGCCTCTTGATCGGCGTCGACCTCGTCAAGCCGACCGCGATCCTCGAGGCCGCCTACGACGACGCGCTGGGCGTCACCGCTGCGTTCAACCTCAACGTGTTGGCGCACGTGAACCGACTGATCGGCGCCGACTTCAGGCTATCGCAGTGGCGGCACGTGGCGTTCTTCGACCCTGCACGCTCACGCATCGAGATGCACCTCGAGGCCCGGGAAGCGACGACCGTCCGCTGGCCCGGCGGCGAGCGGCGCTTCGTGGCCGGCGAGCGCATCCACACCGAGAACTCGTACAAGTACACGCCGCGCGCGTTCGCCGAGCTGCTGGTTGCCGCGGGCTTTCGCGCCCCGCGTCAATGGCTGGACCCGCAGCAATGGTTCGCTGTCTTCTGGGCCGATGCCTGACGCACTTCACCGGCGCCGTGGGCGCAGTTGCGCACGGAGCGACTGCCGTCACATGAGCACGATGTCGTACTGCTCCGGCGACCCTGCCGCCTCGGCCTGCAGCGAGATCGGCTTGCCGATGAACTCGCTCAGCGCGGCCAGGTGCTGGCCTTCTTCGTCGAGCAGCATCTCGACTACCGTGGCCGACGCGATGACGCGGAATTCCTTGGGGTTGAACTGGCGCGCTTCGCGCAGGATCTCGCGCAGGATGTCGTAACACACCGTGCGCGCCGTTTTCACCTGGCCCTTGCCCTGGCAGATCGGGCACGGCTCGCACAGCATGTGGGCCAGCGACTCGCGGTTGCGTTTGCGTGTCATCTCGACAAGGCCGAGCTGCGTGAAGCCGCTCACCGTGATGCGCGTACGGTCGCGCGCGAGCTGTTTGCGCAGTTCGGCGAGCACCGCGGCCTGGTGGTCCTCGCGCGCCATGTCGATGAAGTCGATGATGATGATGCCGCCCAGGTTGCGCAGGCGAAGCTGGCGCGCGATGGCGAGCGCGGCCTCGAGGTTGGTCTTGAAGATGGTGTCGTCGAAATTGCGCGTTCCGACGTAGCCGCCGGTGTTGACATCAACCGTCGTCAGCGCCTCGGTCTGGTCGATGATGAGGTAGCCGCCCGACTTCAGCTCGACCCGCCGCGCCAGCGCGCCGGCGATCTCGTCGTCGATCTGGTGCAGATCGAAGATCGGCCGCTCGCCGTTGTAGTGCTCGAGCTTGGCGACCGAGGTCGGTGTGAACTCGGCACCGAACTGGCGCAGAAGGTCGAACTGCAGGTGCGAGTCGATGCGCACCGATTGCGTCGCCTCGTTAACCATGTCGCGCAGCACGCGCTCGGCCAGGCTCAGGTCCTGGTGAAGCAGCGTGCCGGCGGGCGACTTGAAGCCGCGTTCGCGCACTGCGGCCCAGGTCTTGCGCAGGTAGCGGATGTCGTCGGCGAGTTCGGCGTCGGTCGCGTCCTCGGCATTCGTACGCAGGATGAAGCCTCCGCCGCCGTCGCCCGCCAGCGCCAGCACGCGCGCTCGCAATTCCTCGCGCAACTCGTGCGAGCCGATCTTCTGGCTGACGCCGATGTGGTCGTCCTGCGGCAGGAAGACGAGCAGGCGTCCGGCGATGCTGATCTGCGTCGACAGCCTGGCGCCCTTGCTGCCGATCGGGTCCTTGACGACCTGCACGGTCATCGTCTGGCCTTCGAACACGAGCTTCTCGATCGGCTGCGACGGCGGGCTCGCGCCCTCGCTGCGCGCGCTGCCGGCGCCGCCGCGCGAGCCGGCGTTGACCTGCAAATCGGCCACATGAAGGAATGCCGCGCGCTCCAGGCCGACATCGACGAAGGCCGACTGCATGCCGGGCAGCACGCGCACCACGCGGCCGGTGTAGATGTTGCCGACGCGCCCGCGCTCTAACGCGCGTTCGACGTGCAGTTCCTGCACCGCGCCGTTCTCGATGATCGCGACCCGCGTTTCCTGGGGCGCCCAGTTGATGAGGATGTCGTGCATCGGGACTTCGGGCGTCGCTTCCATGGTGCTGAGCCCCGCAGAGTGGCAAGGGTCTAGAAATGAACGCCGGCCTGTCGCAGGAGAACGGCCGTCTCGTACAAGGGCAAACCCATGATACCGGAGTAGCTGCCTGCTATGCGCTCTATCCACGCCGCGGCGCTGCTCTGGATCGCGTAGGCGCCGGCCTTGCCGAAGGGTTCGCCACCGGCGACGTAACGCGCAAGTTCAGCATCAGGGATGACCGCGAAGCGCACGCTCGACACGCTCGCCGAGATGTGTGTTCTGCGCGCGCCGGCTAGCGCCACCGCAGTGATCACGCGATGCGTGCGCCCCGACAGCAGGCGCAAGGTGGCCAGCGCATCGGCAGCGTCTGTCGGCTTGCCAAGGATGCGCCGGCCGAGCGCGACCGTGGTGTCCGCGCACAGGATGGTGGCCGCCGGCAGCCCGCGCGACTTCAGCCTCGCCCGCGCCGCGCGCAGCTTGGCCAGCGTCACGCGCTCCACGTAGGCCGCGGGCAGTTCACCCGCCCGCGTAGCCTCGAGCGCTTCGGCGTCTTCGTCCGGCCCGGCCAGCAGCGACTCGTGGCGAACGCCGAGCTGGTCGAGCAACTCGCGCCGGCGCGGACTTTGCGACGCGAGGTAGACGAATTCGCTGCGCAAAGCCATTGCGTCACTCTCGGTGGTAGGGATGGTTCGCGCTCACCGACCAGGCGCGGTACAGCGCCTCGGCGAGCAGCACGCGAACGAAGGCGTGCGGCAACGTCAGGTCCGAAATGCGCAGCGTCTCGTCGGCGCTCGCCTTGATCTCGGAGGCGAGGCCGTCGGGGCCGCCGACGATCAGCGCGACATCGCGGCCGTCGCCCATCCAGGCTTGCAGCCGCGCGGCAAGCTGCAGCGTGGTCCGGCGCTCGCCGTGCTCGTCGAGGACGACCCGGCGCACGCCGCGCGGCAAGGCCGCTTCGATGCGCCGGCCTTCGGCGGCCATCAACTGGGCGGCGCTGCGGCCAGCGCGCGGCTCGGCCTTGCAGGCCTTGAGTTCGAGCCGAAGCTCGGGCGGGAAGCGCTTCGCGAAGTCCTGGTAGGCCGCCTCGGCCCAGGCTGGCTGGCGTTGACCCACCGCCACCAGCCAGAGCTTCATGCCTTGCGGCGGACAGCCTTGCGGGCCACCGGCGCCGGCTTGGCCGCTGCCCGCTTGCGTGCGGGCGCCGGCGCGGCACCGGCGCTCTTGACGCCGACGGTGCGCGTGACGGCCTTCTTCGCTGGAGCCGGCTTGCGCGCCGGCGCCTTCTTCGCAGTCGCCTTTCCGGCCGGCGCGGCCGGCTCGCGTGCGGCGGCAGGCGCCGCCTTCTTCGCCGGGCTCTTCGTTGCCACCGCTTTCTTCGCGGGTGCCTTCTTTGCCGCCGCCTTGCGCACCACGGGTTCGGGCTCCGATGCCTTGACGAGCCGCGTGACCGCGCTCTCGAGCTTGAGCTTGACGGGCTTGTCGCCCCACAACTCCTCGAGGTGGTAGTACTCGCGGATGCCCGGCTGCATCAGGTGGACGACGGCTGCACCGCAGTCGACGATGATCCACTCGCCGTTTTCCTCCCCCTCGGTGCGGGTCGGGCCGAGGCCCCTGCCCTTCACCGCATCGCGCACACTGGCCGCGAGGGCCTTGGTCTGCCGGTTGCTCGTTCCGGACGCGATGACCACGCGTTCGAACAAGGGCGACAGATGTTCCGTGTTGAAGACGACGATGTTGTGGCCTTTGACATCTTCCAGTCCATCGACGATGGCGCGTTGCAGTTTTCGAATGTCCATTCAGCTCCTGAGGGGGTGACGGTAGAGGCCGTGTTCGGCAATATAGCGCGCCACCGCGGGCGGCACCAGTGAGAGGATGTCCTGCCCGGCGTCGACACGCGAACGAATCTCGGTCGACGAGACGGTCATCGCCGGCAGCGGCACCTGCGTCAGCGAGACCCGCGCGTCGCCCAACTCGGGCGGAATGCGCGGCACCTCGCCGTCGCGATTGGCCACCGCCAGATCGACCAGGCCGACGAGTTCTCGCCAACGGTGCCAAGTGTGCAGGCGCGCCAATTGGTCTTGCCCGAGCAGCAGAAACCAGTGCACTGCGGGCTCGCGTGATTGCAGCGCAAGCACGGTGTCTATGGTGTAGCTCGGTCCGCTGCGTTCGATCTCAAACGGCTCGAAGCGAAAGCGCGCCTCGCCGGCGATCGCGAGGCGGACCATCTCGGCGCGCTGCGCGGCAGTCGCCACCATGCCGGCCTTCTGCCAGGGCGCACCGGCGGGAACCCAGCGCAATTCGTCGAGGGCGAGGGCGGCGAGCGCGCTTCGCGCCAGGGCCACGTGCGCGTTGTGAACCGGGTCGAAGCTGCCGCCGAAGAGCCCGACGCGCCGCGCGCCTTGCGCAGATGAGGTCAAGCCGGCGCCCAACTTGCCCAGTCGCGCGGGCGCAGGAAGTCGGTGTACAGGCGCGCCTCGGGAGTGCCTAACGCCGGATTCCAGTGGTAGCGCCACTTCACGATCGGCGGCATCGACATCAAGATCGACTCGGTGCGCCCGCCCGACTGCAGGCCGAACAGCGTACCGCGGTCCCATACGAGGTTGAACTCCACATAACGCCCGCGCCGGTAGGCCTGGAAATCGCGCTCGCGCTCGCCGTAGGGCAGGTCGCGGCGGCGCTGCACGATCGGCAGGTAGGCGTGCAGGAAGGCGTCGCCCACGGCGCGCATCATCGCGAAGCTGCGCTCGAAGCCGAGCTCGGCGAAATCGTCATAGAACACGCCGCCGATGCCGCGCGGCTCGGCGCGGTGCTTGAGGTAGAAGTACTCGTCGCACCACTTCTTGAAGCGCGGGTACTTGTCGTCGCCGAAGGGTGACAGCGCGTCGCGGCAGGTCACGTGGAAGTGCTGTGCGTCTACTTCGAAGCCGTAGTAGGGCGTCAGGTCCATGCCGCCGCCGAACCAGGTGACGGCTTCACGGCCGGCCGGGAACGCGGCCAGCATGCGCACGTTCATGTGCACCGTCGGCACGTACGGGTTGCGCGGGTGCAGGACGAGCGACACGCCCATCGCCTCGAACGGCGCGCCGGCCAGTTCCGCGCGGTGCTGCGTCGCCGACGGCGGCAGCGCACGCCCCTTCACGTGGCTGAAGTTGCAGCCGCCGCGCTCGAGCAGGCCACCCTCTTCCACCAGTTGCGACAAACCCTCGCCCTGAAGCTTGTCGCCGGGCTCGCGCGTCCAGGCGTCGCGCAGAAAGGGTGCACCGTCCTCGGCCTGCAAGGTTTCGATGATGCGAGCCTGCAGGCCGCGCAGATACTCGCCGACGGCAGCGGTGTCGGGGGCGGCGCTCATCGCCGGATCGCCCGATGGCCGATGTCGCGCCGGTAGTGCGCGCCAGCGAAAGCAATACCGGCGAGCGCCTCGTAGGCGCGCTGCTGCGCGACCTTCACCGAATCGCCGAGCGCCGTCACGCACAGCACGCGCCCGCCCGCGGTCACGGTGTCGGTGCCGCGCTGCACCGTGCCGGCGTGGAACACCATCAGCTCGTCGCCATCGTGCGGTAGCCCGCCGATGACGTCGCCCTGGCGCGGCGTCTGCGGGTAGCCGGCGGCCGCCATCACGACGCCGAGTGCGACGCGACGATCCCACAGCAACTCGACCTCATCGAGCGTGCCGTCGGTGGCGTGCAGCAGCACCTCGAAGAGGTCGCTCTTCAGGCGCATCAGGATGGGCTGCGTCTCCGGGTCGCCGAGGCGGGTGTTGAATTCGAGCGTCTTCGCCTGGCCCTGCGCGTCGATCATCAGCCCGGCGTAGAGAAAGCCGGTGAACGGCACGCCGTCGCTGGCCATGCCGGCAATCGTCGGCAGGATGATCTCGTGCATCACCGTCGCATGGACGTTGGGCGTGACCACCGGCGCCGGCGAGTACGCGCCCATGCCGCCGGTGTTGGGGCCGAGGTCGCCGTCCTGCAGGCGCTTGTGGTCCTGGCTGGTGGCCAGCGGCAGCACGTTGCGGCCGTCGCAGAGGACGATGAAGCTCGCTTCCTCGCCTTCGAGGAACTCCTCGATCACGACCCGCGCGACGGCGCCGTCGCCGCGCGCAACGGTGCCGGCAGGAGCGAGCATGGTGGCTATGGCCGCGTGCGCCTCGTCCGCCGTCATCGCGACCACCACACCCTTGCCCGCCGCCAGGCCGTCGGCCTTGACGACGATGGGCGCGCCGTGGCGGTCCACGTGCGCATGCGCCGCGGCGGCATCGGTGAAGCTCGCGTAGAGCGCGCTCGGAATGCCGTGGCGCTGCATGAAGTCCTTCGCGAAGGCCTTCGAGCTTTCGAGCTGCGCCGCGGCGCGCGTGGGGCCGAAGATGCGCAGGCCGCGGGCACGGAATTCGTCGACCACGCCCGCGGCGAGCGGCCCCTCGGGGCCGACCACCGTCAACGCGACCTTTTCGGCAATCGCGAACTCGGCCAGCGCGTGCACGTCCGTGATCGGGACGTTCTGCAGCCGCAGGTCGCGCGCCGTGCCGCCGTTGCCGGGCGCCACGAACACCTTCTGCACCCGCGGCGAGGCGGCGATCCTCCACGCCAGCGCGTGCTCGCGGCCGCCGGAGCCGATGACGAGGACTTTCATGCGATGCCCATCGCCTGGCTACTCGCCGATCTCGGCGTTGTGATAGAGCTCCTGCACGTCGTCCAGGTCTTCAATCACGTCGAGGAGCTTTTGCATCCGCGCTGCGTCATCGCCGGTGAGTCGGGTCGTGTTCTCGGCCCGCATCGTCACCTCGGCGAGTTCGGGCGTCAGGCCGGCGGCTTCAAGGGCGGCCTTCACGGCCTCGAAGTCGGGCGCCGCGCAGATCACCTCGACCGCGCCGTCGTCGTCGCTCAGCACGTCTTCGGCGCCGGCCTCGAGGGCCACTTCCATGACCTTGTCCTCGCTCGTCCCGGGCGCGAACACGAATTGCCCGCAATGCTTGAACTGGAACGCCACCGAGCCCTCGGTACCGAGGTTGCCGCCGTACTTGCTGAATGCGTGGCGCACCTCGGCCACCGTGCGAACGCGGTTGTCGGTCATGCAGTCCACGATCACCGCCGCACCGCCGATGCCGTAGCCCTCGTAGCGAATCTCCTCGTAGCTCACGCCCTCGAGGTTGCCGGTCGCCTTGTCGATGTTCTTCTTGATCGTGTCGGCAGGCATGTTGGCCGCCTTGGCCTTCTCGACCGCCAGCCGCAGGCGCGGGTTCATCGAGAGGTCGCCGCCGCCGTGGCGCGCCGCGACCATGATCTCGCGGATGATGCGCGTCCACACCTTGCCCCGCTTCTCGTCCTGGCGCCCCTTACGGTGCTGGATGTTGGCCCACTTGGAATGACCGGCCATGTCGTGTGAACTCCTGCGGGCAGGTTTGGCGCACTGCGCCGTCTGCCGGTATTGTTTCGATAGACTGCGATTTTACGTGCCACCCTCGAAAGCACCTCATGGCTGAGCCGATTCTTCTTGCCCAGCGCGGCGATATCGAATGCCACTTGCTGCCCGCGCTGGCCAACCGGCATGGCCTGATCACCGGCGCCACCGGCACCGGCAAGACGATCACGCTGCAGACGCTGGCCGAGAACCTGAGCCGGCGCGGCGTGCCCGTGTTCATGGCCGACGTGAAGGGCGACCTGACCGGCATCAGCCAGCCGGGGACGATCACCGGCAAGCTGGCCGCGACGCTGAGGGAGCGCGGCATCGAGCCGCCCGAGTCCATCGCCTGCCCGACCACGCTGTGGGATGTGTTCGGCGAGCAGGGCCACCCGGTGCGGGCGACGGTCAGCGACCTCGGGCCGCTGCTGCTCGCGCGCATGTTGGCGCTCAACGAGACGCAGCAAGGCGTGCTCAGCCTCGTCTTCAAGATCGCCGACGACAACGGGCTGCTGATCCTCGACCTCAAGGACCTGCGCGCGATGCTGCAGTACGTCGGCGACAACGCGGCGCAGTTCACGACCGCCTACGGCAACGTCAGCGCGGCCAGCATCGGCGCCATCCAGCGCGGCCTGCTGCAGATCGACGAACAAGGCGGCGAGCACTTCTTCGGCGAGCCGATGCTCAACATCGCCGACTTCATGCAGACCGCGGACGGGGAGTCGACGCCCGAGAAGCCTGCGGCTTCGACCCCCCAAGGGGGCGCATCGACGTCTCGGGGCGGCCCGTCGACGCCGATGGGCGTGATCAACATCCTCGCCGCCGACAAGCTGCTCGCCAGCCCGCGCCTGTACGCGAGCTTTCTGCTGTGGATGCTCTCCGATCTGTTCGAGACCCTGCCCGAAGTGGGCGACCTCGATGCGCCCAAGCTCGTCTTCTTCTTCGACGAGGCGCACCTCCTGTTCAAGGACGCGCCGACGGCGCTCGTCGAGCGCATCGAGCTCGTCGTGCGGTTGGTGCGTTCCAAGGGCGTCGGCGTCTACTTCGTGACGCAGAACCCGCTCGACATCCCAGACAGCATACTCGGCCAGTTAGGCAACCGGGTCCAGCATGCACTGCGCGCGTTCACGCCGCGCGACCAGAAGGCCGTCAAGGCCGCGGCCGACACGATGCGCGCGAACAAGGGCCTGGACATCGCGACCGCGATCACCGAGCTCGCCGTCGGCGAGGCGCTGGTAAGCCTGCTCGACGCCAAGGGCCGGCCCTGCCCGACCGAGCGCGTCTACGTGATCCCGCCGGGGAGCCAGATCGGGCCGATCACGCCCGAACAGCGCAAGGCGCTCGTGGCCGGCTCGCTGGTGGCCGGCGTTTACGAGAAGGAAGTCGACCGCGAATCCGCGTTCGAGAAGCTGAGGAACCGCGCGACGGCGTCGGCCGGTGCTTCGGGCAGCCCGCCCGCAGGTGGTGGCAAGGGCGCCCCGGCCGAAGCGAGCGACGGCGGGCTGCTCGGCGGCCTGAAAGACGTGCTGTTCGGCACCACCGGCCCACGCGGCGGCAAGCATGAAGGCCTGGCCGAATCGGCGGCACGCTCGGCCGTGCGCAGCATCGGCTCGTCGGTCGGGCGCGAGATCACACGCGGCGTGCTCGGCTCGCTGTTCGGCGGATCGCGCCGACGCTGAATCCAATGCGGCGACGGGGCAGGGTTATGGCCGTACCGATGGTCGTCGGTTCGGACTACGATCGAGCCTGCCCCGGAGGTGCCTCATGAGACCTTGGCTCATCTTGCTGCTGTGTGCGACGCTTGCGGCCTGCGCGACGCCGCCGGCGAAGCACGCCGACAAACGCTTCTTCAGCGACGCTGCATTCGAGGCGCCCAGCGAGCGCATACGCGCCGGCGACGTGTTTGCGCTCAGCCCGGCGATGAAGCACTATCTCGAGCGCGAGATCGCCGACAAGCTGCGCACCCGCGGCCGTCAGCAGGGCTTGATCGATGCACTCTACGCCAAGGGCGAGCTGAGGCTCGAATACGACTCCGCAATGACGCGCAACGCCGCGCAGGCGTTCCACGCGCGCTCGGGCAACTGCCTGTCGCTGGTCATCATGACCGCCGCCTTCGCAAAGGATCTCGGCCTGCCGGTGCATTACCAGACCGTGCTCACGGACGAACTCTGGGCCCGCGGCGGCGACATCCACTTCCTCGTCGATCACATCAACCTCGGCCTCGGCCGGCGGCTGGGCGAGGCTTCCGCCGGCGCGCGCAGGCAGGACCTGGTCACGATCGACTTCCTGCCGCAGCTCGAGGTGCAGACCGCGCGCGTGCGGCAGTTGGAGGAGAAGACCGTCGTCGCGATGTACATGAACAACCGCGCCGCCGAGTCGCTGGCCCGCGCCCGCCTGGATGACGCCTACTGGTGGGCGCGCGAGGCCGTCGTCCAGGACCCGGCCTTTGCGCGCGCCTACAACACGCTGGGCGTCGTCTACCGCCGCCATGGCGAGCTCGCGCTGGCCGAGGCCGCGATGCGCCACGCACTCTTGAGCGAGCCGTCGAATCCGCAGGTCGTCGCCAATCTGGCCCAGGTCTTGAGCGACCAGGGACGCACGGCCGAGGCTGCCGCATTGAAGCAGCAACTGGCCAAGCTCGAGGCCGAACCTCCGTTCCACTTCTTCGATCGCGGCCGCGACGCGATGGCAAGGGGCGACTACGCCGCCGCGCGCGACCTGTTCGAACGCGAACTGGCGCGCGCGCCGTACTACCACGAGTTCCACTACTGGCTTGCCATCGCCTACGGCAAGCTCGGCGACGCGCAGCAGGCCGGCAAGCACCTCGCGCTGGCGATGGAGACCAGCACCACGCGCGGCGATCACGATCTCTATGCCGGCAAGCTCGACAAGCTGCGCGGCCACTCGCTGCAATGACGGCTGACTGCGAAGCACCCGAATGCGCACCCTAAGGTGGTTCGCGATCGCGATCGCGCTACTGGCCGCGGCGGTGATCGGCGCCGGGCGACTGGGCTGGCTGCAAGGCACTGCGCCGCAGGATCTGGGCGCGCAGGGCGGCCGCTTGAAGCCACCTTCGCTGACGCCCAACAGCGTCAGCAGCCAGGCTGGGCTGTACGCTGACCACCCGCGCCGCGTCGAGGCGCAGATCGCACCACTGCACTACCAGGGCGACGGCGCCGCGGCGATGGCCCGCCTGGCGCAGCTCGCCCAGGCGACCGACGGCGCGCACATCGTCCGCCGCGATGCCGACTATCTGTACGCGACCTACACGACGCCGGTGATGCGCTATGTCGACGACGTCGAGTTCCTGCTCGACCCGGTGGGTGGCGTGATCCACGTGCGCTCGGCGTCGCGTCTCGGCAGGAGAGACCTCGGCGCCAACCGCGCGCGTATCGAGGCCCTGCGGGCGCGCTTCGAGCAGCGGTAGGCGGCATCTCGCGCCCCGTGGCGTTGTTTCGCGACCCGGCCGCGGCAGCTCGTCGCAGGCCGGTCGCGCCGTGCGGGCCCTGCGGGCAGAGTCGCCACGTCCAAGCTCCCGCCGATCCGCGATGACAACCGCCGCCACGCGTGCGCCAGAATGCATGCCCATGACCAACCCGCCCGCATCGCTAACACCGGTACCGATCTGGCGCCTGCTCGGCGAGCGTCTCATTCAGGCGTCGGGGCTTGCGGGTGCCATTGCACTGTTCATGACCCTGGCGCTCGATGTCCCGTTCGCGTCGACGCTCGTCTATTCGGTCTGCATAACCTTCGGTTGCTGGCTGTTCATCGACGGTGGCCGCCTGCTCGCGGCGCGCTGGGTGCATCGCCGGAAATCACCCGAGACGCGTGGCCCGCTAGACGGCTGGCCGGGAGCGGGCTGGATGGTGGTCGTGCTCGTGCTGGGCACGCCGGCAGGGTACGGCCTCGGAACGCTGATTGCGGCGACGCTAAAGGGAGAGACCTATGCCCACGCCGTGGGACTGGTGCTGGACCCTAACACCCTGGAGTTGACGCTGTTCGTGTCGATGATCGCCGGCATCGTCGCGACCTACTTCTTCTACTCGCGCGGGCGCCTGGCGGCGAGCACCGACCTTGCCGAGAAGGCTGAGCGCATGGCCACCGAGCAGCGGCTCAAACTGCTCGCGTCGCAGCTCGAACCGCACATGCTGTTCAACACTCTGGCCAACCTGCGCGCCCTGATCGGCATCGACCCGCCGCGCGCGCAAGCGATGTTGGACCGCCTGATCCAGTTCCTGCGCGGCACGCTCGATGCCTCGCGCGCCAGCACGCACCCGCTCGCCGACGAATTCGCGCACCTCGGCCATTACCTCGAGTTGATGCAGATCCGCATGGGCGCGCGGCTGCAGGCACGGTCGACCTTGCCTGACGAACTGGCGGCGCATCCGGTGCCGACGCTGGTGCTGCAACCCCTGGTCGAGAACGCCATCAAGCATGGCCTCGAGCCGCATGTGCAGGGCGGGCGCATCGAGATCAGCGCCGAGCGCGATGGCACGCAACTGGTGCTCAAGGTGCGCGACACCGGCGCCGGCCTGAAGCGCGCCGCGGCGCCTTGCGGTTCAGGCTTCGGGCTGGAGCAGGTGCGCGAGCGCCTGGCCGCGCTATACGGCAAGTCGGCCAGTCTCGATCTCGTGCCCGCGCCCGGCCCCGAGGGCGGGACGCTGGCCACGCTCAGGCTGCCGCTGTGATCGCGGCAACCGCGCTCATCGCCGAGGACGAGCCGCTGCTCGCCCAGAACCTGCAGGCCGAACTCGCGCGCCTGTGGCCGGAGCTGCGCATCGTCGCCAGCGTGAACCACGGCGCGGCGGCCGTCGAGCAGGCGCTGGCGCTGCAGCCGCAGGTGCTGTTTCTCGACATCCGCATGCCCGGCATGAGCGGCCTCGAAGCCGCGCAGGCGCTGGCCGAAGACTGGCCCGGCGCACCGGGCAGCGCGCCGTTCCCGCTGATCGTGTTCGTCACCGCGTTCGACCAGTACGCGCTGCAGGCCTTCGAGCACGCCGCAGTGGACTACCTTCTCAAACCCGTGCAAAGCGACCGCCTGGCGCAGGCCTGCGCCCGTCTGCAGGCCACGCTGCACCAGCGCAGCCAGTCGGTGGCGCCGCCCGAGTTGCAGGCCGCCGTCGACCAGTTGCGTGTGCTGCTGCAGGCGCCCGGCTTCTCATTGCCCGACGCGCCTGCCGCGGAGCGCTTGACGGTCATCGCCGCGGGCGTCGGCACGGCGACCTACATGGTGCCCATCGACTCGGTGCTGTACTTCGAGGCCGCCGACAAGTACGTACGCGTCATCACGCCAGGGCGCGAGCACCTGATCCGAACCTCGCTGCGCGAGCTGTTGCCGCAACTCGACCCGCAGCGTTTCTGGCAGATCCACCGCGGCACCGTGGTGCGCGCGGATGCCGTCGCGACCGCGCTTCGCGACGAATCGGGCAAGCTCACGCTGACCCTCGTCGGCCATCCCGACCGCCTGAGCGTGAGCCGCCTCTACGCGCAGCGCTTCAAGGCCATGTAATGCGGATTCCAGTTCAAGACCGCAGAATTTCCGTGTCATCCCCGCGCAGGCGGGGATCAACGCGACCCATGAACCGCGGCTGGATCCCCGCCTGCGCGGGGATGACGACTTTGCTGTATTGATCCGAGATCGGAATATGAACCGAAAGGAGCACCGCCGTGAGCCATTCCACAGCTTCTGACGACATCGAAGCCCGCGCACGCCGCCGCGTGAACATGAAGATGGGCTTCTACATCCATGCCTTGGTGTACGTGCTCGTCAACTTGGGGCTGTTCGCGATCAACACCTTCACCGGGCGCGGCCACTGGCACCTGTGGCCGCTCCTGGGCTGGGGCATCGGCCTTTCGATCCACGGCATCGTGACCTTCATCAGCCTCAATGGCGAAGGCCTGCGCGAGCGCATGCTGGACGACGAGATCGAGCGCCTGCGGCGCAAACCCTGAGGGCCGTGCGCCCGGCCGGCTTGGGGTTGGCCCGCGTCGATAGAATCGTCCGCACTGCATTGCGACGTCGCGCCGACCGCGCGCCTCACGGCCCATGAGCGCCCCGCCCAAAGAAGAACCCAAGTCCAGCAACTTCCTGCGCGCCATCATCGAGCGCGACCTCGAGGCCGGCACCTACGCTCAGCGCCACTTCGCGGGCACGCCGGGCGACGCCGCACACCAGGCGGCAGGGCCGCTCGATGCGGCGCGCATCCGCACCCGCTTCCCGCCCGAGCCGAACGGCTACCTGCACATCGGCCACGCGAAAAGCATCTGCCTGAACTTCGGCCTGGCGCGCGACTTCGGCGGCATCTGCCACATGCGCTTCGACGATACCAACCCCGAGAAGGAGGAGCAGGAGTACGTCGACGCTATCCTCGAATCGGTGCGCTGGCTGGGCTTCTCGTGGGAGGCCGGCGGCGTCAACCACCTCTACTACGCGAGCAACTATTTCGACTTCATGGCCCGCGCCGCCGAGGCGCTGATCGAAGCCGGCCTGGCCTACGTCGACGAGCAGAGCGCCGACGCGATGCGCGAGAGCCGCGGCGACTTCAACACGGCCGGCACCGACAGCCCGTTCCGCAACCGTACGCCGGCCGAGAACCTGGCGCGCTTCCAGGACATGAAGGACGGCAAGCTGGCCGACGGCGCTGCCGTGCTGCGGGCGAGGATCGACATGACGAGCCCCAACATCAACCTGCGCGACCCGGCGCTGTACCGCATCAAGCGGGCGACGCACCACAACACGGGCGATCGCTGGTGCATCTACCCGATGTACACCTACGCCCACCCGATCGAGGACGCGCTGGAGGGCATCACGCACAGCATCTGCACCCTCGAGTTCGAGGACCAGCGCCCGTTCTACGACTGGCTGCTCGACATGCTTTGCACGCTCGGCCTGCTGGCGCAGCCGCGGCCGCACCAGTACGAGTTCGCGCGCCTGAACGTGACCCATGTGATCACCAGCAAGCGGCGCCTGAAGCAACTCGTCGACGAAGGCATCGTCGACGGCTGGGACGACCCGCGCATGCCGACCATCGTCGGCCTGCGCCGACGCGGCTACACGCCCGAATCGCTGCAGCTCTTCGCCGAGCGCACCGGCGTCAGCAAGGCCGGCGGCTGGATAGGCTACAGCTCGCTCGACATCGCGCTGCGCGACGACCTCGACCCGAAAGCGGCGCGGGCAATGGCCGTGCTCGATCCGGTGCGGCTCGTGCTGACGAACTGGGACGAGGTGATGGGCGCGGGCACGATCGACGCCTGCAGCGCGCCGGTGCACCCGGCGCAGCCCGAGCGCGGCCGGCGCACGTTCGGCATCGCGCGCGAGATCTGGATAGCGCGCGACGACTTCCTGCCCGCGCCGACCAAGGGCTACTTCCGGCTCTTTCCGGGCAACCGCGTGCGCCTCAAGTACGGCCACGTGATCGAGTGCACCGGCTGCACGCTGGATGCGAACGGCGAGGTCGTCGAAGTGCAGGCGCTGCTGGTGCCCGATACCAAGAGCGGCACGCCGGGCGCGGACGCGGTCAAGGTCAAGGGCGTCATCACCTGGGTCGGCGTGCACGACGGCGCGGCGGCCGAGGTGCGCCTCTATGAGCGGCTGTTCATCGACGAGCAGCCCGACGCCGGCGGACGCGACTTCCTGGCCGGCCTGACGCCGCACAGCAAGCGCGTCGCCAACGCCTACGTCGAGCCCTCACTCGCGGCGGCGCAGAAGGAAGACCGTTTCCAGCTCGAACGCCTGGGCTACTTCGTCGCCGACCGCATCGACCACGGCAACGGGCGCCTCGTCTTCAACCGGACGACGACGCTCAAGGATTCGTTCGCGAGGTGACTCCGGCGTAAGCCTCGCGCAGCTCGCGCTTGAGCACCTTGCCGATCGCGCTGCGCGGCAGTGCGGTGGCGAGTTGCACGTCGGCAAGGCGCTGCGTCTTGCCAAGTTGCGCGTTGGCCCAGTCCTTCAACTCGCGGGCCGTCGCCGCCGCGCCCGCAGCGGGAACGACGAAGGCGACCGGCGTCTCGCCCCAGGCCGCCGACGGAACGCCGACCACCGCGACGTCGGCCACTTCGGCATGCGCGCGCAGCACGGCTTCAAGGTCGCTCGGGTAGACGTTGAAGCCGCCGCTGATGACCATGTCCTTCTTGCGATCGAGCAGGATCAGGAAGCCCTCGTCGTCGAAGCGGCCGATGTCGCCGGTGCGGATGAAGCGCCGGCCCGCGGCGTCGTGCCATTCGGCCTCTGCGGTCTTCTCGGGCTGGCCGTGGTAGCCACTCATCATCGCGCCCGAGCGGCCGACGACCTCGCCGGTGCCGCCAGGCGCCACTTCCCTGCCCTCGTCGTCGATCAGCTTCACCTCGTGACCTTCGGCCGGCTGGCCGACGGTGTGCAGCTTGTCTGGCCGCAGGTGCGCGGCGAGCACGCAACTGCCTCCCCCTTCGGTCATGCCGTAGAACTCGACCAGCCCGCCCGGCCAGCGCCGCAGCACCTCGGCCTTGATCTCGGCATGAAACGGCGCACTGGTGCAGAACTTGACCTCGAACGCCGACAGATCGTGATCGTCGAAGCCGGGCAGCTTCATCAGTCGCTGGTACTGCACCGGCACCAGCATCGTGTGCGTCGCGCGATGGTGCTCGGCCAGGCGCAAGTAGGCCGCGGCATCGAACTTGGCCATCAGCACCACGGTGCCGCCGGCAGCCAGCGTGGGGAAGAACACGACCAGCGTCGTGTTCGAGTAGAGCGGCGTCGCGATCAGCGTGACCGTGCGCGGCGAGTAGCCGAAACTCTCGGTCCGCTGCACGTGCGCCCAGCGCATCGAGTGCGGCTGCACGATGCCCTTGGGCGCGCCGGTCGTTCCCGACGAATAGATGATGTTGAACGGCCACTCGGGTTGCGTTTCGATCGCCGCCGGCTTCGCACCGACGGGCGCCAGCCAATCGCTCAGCGCCAGCCCGATCGATGAGCCATCGAGCGCGATCCGCCGCAGGCCGACATCGACCGACGCGCCTTCGAGTGCCTTCGCCCCGGCGGCGTCGACAAACAGAAGACGCGCCCCCGAATCGCGCAGCATGGCCGCAAGCTGCTCGGGCGTCGAGCTCGGTGCGAGCGGCGCCACCGCCACGCCAGCGCGCAGCGCGCCGAGAAAGACGACGGCGTATTCGATCGACGTGCTGGCGCAGATCGCGATCGTCGCGCACGGGGCAGCGCCATCGCGCTGCAACGCCGCAGCGACGCGGTCCATCAGCGCGTCGAGATCGGCGTAGGCGAGGCTGCGCTCGTCATGCACCAGCGCAGCCTGCGCGGGCCGTAATGCAGCGTGCTCGCGCACAAGGTCCGCGATGGCGCAAAAACGCAGGTTCAACGGAGACTCACTTGGTCTCAAGTGACGTCGTAGCTAGAGGGCGCAGCCGCGTCCATCGCGCCCAGCCACTAGGCCGTGTGGTGCGCCATCGCCTTGCCGACCTCGATCTGCCCCTGCGCCGCGCCGCTCTCGGGCACAGTCTCGCCCTGGCGATCGGTCACTGCGGCGAGCTGCGCCGCGAGCTGCTCGGGCGCGTCGGCGCCGCTGCCTATCCACACGCCCTGCGTCAGCGTGATGTGCGCGGCCTCGAAGCCGCCCGCACCGGCGCACAGGATGGTGCGCGTCGGCGCATCCTCGGCCGCCAGCACCAGCATCGCCGGCACCACGGCCTCGGGCTTGATGGCGTCGAGCACGGCCTGCGGCAGCAGGCCTTGCGTCATCCGCGTCGCCGCGGTCGGGGCGAGGCTGTTGACGCGGATGTTGTGCTTCGCGCCTTCGAGGGCCAGCGTCTGCATGAGGCCGACCAGGGCCAGCTTGGCGGCGCCGTAATTCGTCTGCCCGAAGTTGCCATAGAGGCCCGTCGACGAGGTCGTCATCACGATGCGGCCGTAGTTCTGCGCGATCATGATCGGCCACACGGCCTTCGTGCAATGCACGGCGCCCATCAGGTGGACATCGACGACGAGGCGGAAGTCCGCGAGCTCCATCTTGGAGAAGCTTTTGTCGCGCAGGATGCCGGCGTTGTTGACGAGCACGTCGACGCGGCCCCAGGTGTCCATCGCCTGCGCAACCATCGCCTGCACGGCCGCGAAATCGGTCACCGAGGCGCCGTTGGCGATCGCCTCGCCGCCGGCGGCGACGATCTCCTGCACCACGGCCTGCGCTGCACTAGCCGAGGCGCCAGTGCCGTCGCTCGCGCCGCCGAGGTCGTTGACGACGACGCGCGCGCCGCGCGCTGCCAGGGCGAGGGCGTGCTGGCGACCGAGGCCGCCGCCGGCGCCGGTGACAATGGCAACGCGGCCTTTGAAATCGATACTCATCGAAGGGTTCCTGTTCTTGGGGTGGGATTGCGGATCATGGAAGAATCGGTGCAACGAGAACACGGGGCCGCGAGAGCCATGATCCTAGAAACCGCAGTTGACCGCTTGTCTGCGCTGGCCACACCGCATGAATCCTGACGTTTGCGCCCACGATCGCCTTCACCACTTGGGTGACCGCGCTACGCACCCGATCGAACCGCGCCGCGCCC
>CAIKUF010000262.1 GCA_903830565.1 uncultured bacterium
CCGCCGCGCATCAGCCGGTTGAGCAGATCGGCAGCGGTTTCAAGCAAGGGGCGCAGGTAGATGTCGTCGAGCGCACGTTCGAGCTCGGCGTCGCGAAACAGGGTATTCGACTGCTCCATCGAGTAGCGCTTGAGCCGATCGTAGGCGCGGCGGCGTGGGCTGGATGGGCGGCCCAGGCCGCCGCCGACCGACTTGTCTTGCACCACGGCGAGTTGCAGGCCGAGCGCGACCAGGTCGTGGTGGTTTTCCGCCCGCGGCACGGCCGGCGTATCGGCGCTGCATTCGGCGGCGCGAAGGATGGTGAACTGCGATTCGGTCACCGTCTGGCCGCGCGGATCGACCCAGGCCAAATGGTCGTTGCCCTCGGGCGACTTCACGTAGACGAGCACGCCGCCGCGCTCGGCGTTGCTTCCCAGCGGCGGCAAGCGCGCGCTGTCGAGCGTGAAAGCCTTGGCGGAGTACACGACCGGGGGCAGCGACTCGACCGCTCGCGCGAGCTCGGCGTTGCCCTCAGTGGCCTGCTTCCATACCTGCCAGGCGTAAGAAGCAAGGTCGACTTCGCCGTCGTTGTCGTCGAGCGCGCCCGCGCGGCCGGTGTAGAGGTCGCGAATCGCTGCGGCCTGCTCGTCTTCGAAGAAGGCCTCATCGGTGCCCACGACTTCGGCGTTCTCCAACAAGCGCTGCTGGATGCGGGCACGCAACTGGATCAGCCGCTCCACACCATCGGCGGGAAGGAAGGAATAACAGTGAATCTCTTCCGCCTGCTGGCCGATGCGGTCGACGCGGCCCGCGCGCTGGATGAGGCGGATGATGGCCCAAGGAAGATCGAAGTTGACGACCGCGCTGCAGTCCTGCAGGTTCTGCCCTTCGGAGAGAACGTCGGTGCAGACGAGCACGCGCAACTCATCGGCCTTGGCGATGCGCTTGTTGTTCGAGCGCGGCGAGAACTGGCAGGCCAGCGCATAGGGATCGGCCGAGGCACCGGTGGCAACGGCGAGTTGCGTGACGCCGCTGCTGCGCAGCTCGCGGCCAAGGTAGCGCGCCGTGTCGGCAAACTGGGTGAACACCAGCACCTTGTCCTTGGAATGGGTCTTGGTGAGCAGCGTGCGCAGCTCGGCGAGCTTGCGGTCGCGCGCCGCATCCCACGGGCCGTGCACGGCCAGCAGTTCGCTCAGAGTCTGGGTGTCGGTGGACAGGTGTTCTGCGAGCAATGGCTTGAACAACCGTGGGTTGATCCACTTGAAGCGCTTCTTGTACTCGCCGGCATACTGCGCGTAGACCACCTTGGCGCGGGCCAGGGTGTCGGGCTGGGCGTCCGCTTCCTCGACGGCCTCCACCATGCCGTCGAGCAGGTCTTCCGGTTCGCCCAGCAGACCCTCGGCGTCTTCGTCGATGCGATCACCGTCGAGCAGCCCGGCGTCGAGCACGCCCACCGGCAGGTCGAGCCCGTTCTCGATGGCGTAGAGGTAGATGCGATTGCGCAATACGTGGCGGTCGATCGACTGCAGGAACGAGAAGCCCGACGACTCCAGCCGCTTAAATAGGTTGGTTCGGCAAAAGCCCATCAGCCGCTTGCCGGCGCGGCCCAGGTTCTCGATGACCTTTCGTTCGGCAGCGCTCGCACCGCGCTCGGCGATGGGGTCCACATAGAGACCCAGGCCGTAGCGCGGAACATGCAGCGCGTTGATCTGGTCGACGACGGCGGCCGAGTACAGCCGTGCGTAGCGATCCTGCGGGTCCGACTCGTCCACGGTGAAGCCCAGCGACACAGGCGTGCGCAATGGGAAGTAGTTGCGGCTGCCTGACTTGCCAGGCAAGTAGTGGCGGCCGTTCGCATCGACTTGCGCGTAGTGCTGGACGATAAAACTGCGCGTGCGCCGCACCATGTAGAGGCGGATCAGATCGCGCCAGTCGTCGAACTCATTGCTCTTCTCGATGGCGAGAATGGAGTTGACCTTGCACTGGTGCTTGCGTTCGAACTCGGCCTCGCTCACGCCATTCAGGCGCATATGGCGTTCGGGGCGGATGCCGATGTTGGCTTTCTCGTCGATGAAGAGGCGCAGTTGACTGGAGAGGTCGGTCTTGGTCTTGTTGTAAGGCGTGGCCGTCAGCAGGATGACTCGCGCATCGCAACTGCGGATGTAGTCGGCAATGGCCTTGTACCGCCGGCCTTCGCGGTTGCGCAGGTTATGGCTTTCGTCGATCAGCACCAGGCGGTAGCGCTTGAGATCGGGCAGCTTCTTCGTGACCTGGCTAATCGGAAGCACCATGCCGCGCAGACCGTACTCGGTGCGATGGCGCTCCCACATGGGCTCGAGGTTCTTCGGGCAGACGATCAGGGTCTCGTAACCGAGGTCGTCCTCGAACATGCGCGCCAGCGCGGTGGCCATCATCGTCTTGCCCAGGCCCACGACGTCGCCGATCATCACGCCACCCCGGCGGTGCAGATGGCGGGCGGCGATCTTGACGGCGCTCTTCTGGAACTCGAACAAGTCCTGCTCGAACCGAGCGGGCAACCGAAACTGGCTCAAGCCGGCGCGGGCCTCGGTGCTCAGGTGATAGGCGATGTTGAGGTAGATGTGATACGGCGGGATCAGAGCCTCGCGTGCCCAACTTGCCTCAATGATGTCCGCTAGGTCGGCCGATACGTCGAGCGCCCAGCGCTCGCGCCAGCGGTCGTCGAACCACTGCGACAGGCGCTGCGTAGCATGGTGGTCCAGCACATCGACATTGAGTTCACCCTGCCTCGCGAGACCCTGCAGCGTGAGGTTGCTGCTGCCGACGAAGCCAGTGATGGGGTTGTTCACATCGTCGCGGAAGAGCAGGTACAGCTTGGCGTGCAAAGGGTAGGGAAGGAAGAGCTTGATACGCACCAGGCCGGCGCGAAGCTGAAGGGCCAGCTTGCGCAGCGCGGCTTCGTCTTTGCCGGTGGGGATGCCGAGCGTGATCTGTTCGCGCAGGTGCTGGGCGAATTGGGTCTTGAGGCGGGCGGCGGTTGCGTTGTCCAGACTGTCGGCGCCGGAATCCGCCCGATAGAGCTCGCGGATTTCGTCGGAGGGTGGGCGCTGCATCCCGACCAGGACGCGGCAAATCTGGCCGGCTTCTGCCGACCACGGCTGTACCAGATCGTCGACAGCCTGCCAGCCGCGCAGGTTGAGGTAACCGACACAAAAATCGGCGCGTGTCGAGACGGCCAAAGTCGCTCGCAATGCGCCGAGCAATTTCTGTTCGATGTTGTCGAATATCCGTGCCATCGGCCCCCCGCTTCACTGGCGATTGTGCATGTGGGCTGGCCTCGGTGCGTTCAGGCAGCGGGCGGGCAGGCTGCACATGCCCGCTACGATGCGCCATGCCCACCGACCAACATCTGATCGACGACCGCGGCGCTGCAATGCCCGCCGCCTGGCGCTTCTTCACCGACAGCGTGATGGGCGGCGTTTCCTCGGGCGGCATGACGAACGAGGTCGTCGCCGGCCGTGCGGCGCTGTGCCTGCGCGGGCAAGTGCGTCTGGAGAACAGCGGCGGCTTCATACAGATGGCGCTGCCGGTGCAGCCGCCGCCCGGCGACTGGCAGGCGCTGGAACTCGACGTGTTCGGCAACGGCCGTCGCTACGGGCTGCACTTGCGCACGGCAACGATGACGCTACCTTGGCAGGCTTGGCGCTCGGCGTTCATCGCGACTGCGCAGTGGCGGACGGTGCGCCTGCCGCTCGCGAGTTTCGAGGCGCACCGCACGAGCGGCACTTTGCGCGCAACCGAGGTGCGCCGCGTCGGCATCGTCGCGCTCGGCGAGCGCTTTGACGCCGACGTGTGCGTATCCAGGCTGGCCTGGATACGCTGACCTGCTCTCAGCTCGGCGTCGGCACGCCCGCCATGCGGTCGAACTTGAGGAAGACCTTGCGCGCCAGCGCGACGAGCTGGTGCTCGGTCGGCTGGTCGACGGTCTCGTAGGCGACGATGCGCTTGGCGGTCTCGGGGCGGTGCTTGAGCGCGTAGTGCTTGAAGTCGGCCTGCGCGGTGTGCGAGCCGACGATCAGCACTTCATGGATGCCCTCCAGCGCATCGCAGACCTGGCCGAAGAACTCGTGCTCGCTGCGCACGTCGCTGCCGTGCTGGCGCGTGTGGTGGGTGTGCGTTTTCACCTTCTGCGATTGCACGTGCTCGGCGTCGAACTGAAGGATCTGCGCGCTCTGGTGATCGATGTGAGCGACGGCGTGGAAGCTGGTCATGGGGGCTCTTTGGCGGATCAGATGGTGGCGCGCGGCGTCGGGCCGCCGGGCAATTCAAACTTCGCCTGGCAATGCACGCAGCGCAGCGCCTGCGGGTTGTGCTGCAGGCGATCGAACGGAATCTCGGCGTCGCAGTCGATGCACAGCCCGTACTCCGCCGTGCGCAGGCGCGCCAGCGCGGCGTTCACCGCGCGCAGCTCGCCGATGTCCTGGTCGCTGCGCGCGAGGTCGACTTCGCGGTCGGCATCGCGCGCGGTGGCGTCGTCGCCGTCCTGCAGCAACACTTCGCGCGCATGCTCGGGGCGCGAATTGCCGCCGAGATGCTGCGAAATCTGCTCGTCGAGATCATGCTGACTGCGCAACAGCGCGGCCTCCAGCAGGGCGCGCTGGCCAACGGTGAGTTGGGTGCTCATGGAATGGACTCCTTCGTCGGCCATGGTGGCAGGCTGGCCGAGGCAGTTTCTTGATTGCAGTCAACGAAGGGTCGGTGCGAACAGCGTTCGCCGACAAACTTTTGCACCGTCAGGCAGCGAACGG
>CAIKUF010000263.1 GCA_903830565.1 uncultured bacterium
GACCCGGCTGCCAACGCACATGAACAGCCGGATCGACGAGTTGCTGCCGCATCGCTGGCAACCTATGGGTTGACAGCGTCGCGAATGACCCAAGCACTCGCTGCGGTCAACTCGTCAAGGTGGGGCGGCTAGCCGCTTACATGTCTTCAACCAGCCTGCTCTCTGAACCTTCGGTTTCATCGATACGGCTGCGGACCAGGATGAGTCGCAGTGCCTCGCATGTGCGTGTTTCCTCTGCGAGCTTCAAGAAGGCCAGCAGCACTTGCCACCGCCGCCGGTCTCGTTGACCCACCTTGGTACGCAGAGTGAAGTAGGCGTCGACCAGGAAGACTTCCGCCGAGGCGAGGAACAGCGGGCGAACGCACTCCGCATATCGCGCTGCCTGCATCGGCAAGTGGGCACCGAGCCCAGGCGGTAACGCATGGTCGTCTTCGTAAAGCACCTCCTCGACCGATGGCCAGCCGAATCCATTCTCCTGCTGGCCAATCACAGAGCCAAACGTGCGGTCACGTTCGGCAGCCACGGCTGCATTGTTCGCCCATCCGCGCGACCGCTGGTAGGGGGCAATCGTCGGCACCAGGTATCCTCGGCGCCGGTTCAACAGCTCGAATGCGCGGGCGTGATCTTGCTGCGACGCACCTTTCAGCCGCTCAAGCAGCAACGCCGGCCAGTCCTCCGGATAGCGCGACAGGAAGCGGCCGGTTTGCAGTCCAAATTGATCGAGCAGGAGCTTCAGTTCCTTGGAGTCGGCGGGCGCCTCGGGGTCCAACGCATACTGCTCATTCATCGAACAGCTCCCGTGACCGCTCCTCGAAGAACCCTTCTGGCCAGCGGTCCAGGAAGTCTCCGCCACGTGAGACCCGAAGGCGATTGACCTCCGTGGTGCCATCGGCGAGCGGAGCGAAGTAGAGGACCGTCACCGCTTCAGGCGGACACTGCAACTCGGGGTCTTGCATCTTGCCCTCGCTCGTCTGCCGGACGCGCCGGAGGATGCGCAGCAGCAGGTGTTCGCTGTGCGTCTCGATGATGGAAAAGCGCCCGCGGTTGAACGCGCGGATCACAGCATCCCCCATCTCGCACTGGGCCGCTGGGTGCAGATGCAGTTCGGGTTGCTCGATCAACGAGCGCTCGGCGCCCCACAAGGCGGCCAGCACGGGCAGCACGTAGCTGATGCCGCTGCCGACCTGGTTGAATCCGAGTGCGCGCCCCTGTTCGTCCTGCAAGTAGAGCGTGGCTTGCATCGACACTGCCGGGTCCGTAGTCCAGGTCGCGTCGCGTGGAAGCACCATCGTCTCGCTGCGAACGCTAACCTCGGCCTTGACGCGATAGTGCCGCGCGGCGAACAGGTTCTGAGACAACACGTCGTTGACGAAATCATCCTTTGATTTCGCATCCTGAGTTGTCTCGATCTCGTCTGACTCGGCCGACACCAAGCCGAGCCACTTCGCATAGTCGCGAACGCCGAATCCGGGGGCCTCAGGCGAATAGCCAAGGCCTGTCCACTCAGTTTGGACGTCCTCTTCCGTGAGCAATTGACGCGAGCCCGAGACGTGCGCGATGTCGATCTGCTGACACAGCGCCAATTCGGTCTGGCGGAGAAGCTCGTTGACCACCCCAGAAAGGTCCCTCGTCGTTTGGTGTGGAACCCAACAGTCAGAATCGTGGTTCGTGGTCGAGCCCGGTGGGCATGTGGGCAGGCTGCATTTGAGCCTGTCCACATGTCCACGGGGCGGTCTTGGAGGGTGATGTTATGAGCGTGCA
>CAIKUF010000264.1 GCA_903830565.1 uncultured bacterium
CAGCCCTGTGGATTTGTGGACAGGCCCGCTGGCGCGGGCTTCCCGACTGAACGCCCAGGGGCGTTCACCTGTGGATGGCCGGATGGACAACCCTGCGGGTTGCCCATGCGCCCACCCACAGGCCGTCGGCTGCCCACAAGCTCCACAGGGCCCCACCACAGAAGATGAAGAAGTACAAGCAATACCCCGCTCGCCGCTCAGCAATGGCAGCGCCAACAACACCCGGCAAGGAGGCCATCAACCAGCCAGTTCACACTCACTCCTACAATCTCAACCGCGCAACCCAGCACCGAGACCCAGATCGGTCACGTTCCCGAAATCACCGGTCACGTTCGCCGAAATACGCAGCAAGCCATCGGCGCGCTCGGCCGTCGCTTGGTCATCGGCTTGGATGCGGCCTGAGCTTCTGGTGGCAATTCGCCCGCCAAGTGCGCTCGCCTGCCCTTGTCATGCGCATGCCGTCGTCGGGAAAAGTCTGGTGCAATCGGCAACGCCGAGGGGGCGCGATCCGCGGATCTGTCCCAAGGCGACTTGATTGGTGCCGGCTATCCGAATCGAACGAATGACCTTCCGCTTACAAGGCGGTCCGGGTGGTATCCAGATCGGTCCTTGACCGTCCTTAATCCTGCCATCTTCATAGGTGAAACAGTCCCATTCTGTCCTTGACCTACCGCATGTGTCCGTCTATAGTGGTATCCGAAGTGGTATCCAAACGAGGCGAACATGGCACGCGCAACACACTGGACCGAAGAGAAGATCAAGGCACTGAAGCTGCCCGCAGGCAAGGCCGAGTGGCGCAAGCTGGTCGCGCCTGGGCTGTACATCTATCTGCGGCATCGCGTTGGCGGTGAAGTGGCGAAGCAATGGCAGTACCGGGCGCAGGTTGACGGTGCGCGCCGCTGGCTGACGCTGGGCGCCTTCCCTGCCGTCGGGCTTGCCCAGGCCAACGCGGAGTTGCTGACACACCGCGCCGCGCACGAATCGGCCAAGAAAGGCGATGCAGATCATCCGGTGCTTGTCGCCCGCTACGCACGCAAGGCTGCCAAGGCGCAGCCCACCGTGGCCGAAGTCTTCGACGAATGGCTGGCCGACAAGCGCATGGGCAGCGCGCGCAAGGGCGGCGAGCCGGTACGCGAGCGCACGATCAACGTGCTGGTCGAGAACTTCGACTTCGACATCCGCGAGCGGGTTGGCAATAGCAAGATCGCGATGCTCACGCGCGAGGCCGTGCAGGCATGTGTCGATGCGCCGCGCAAGCGCGGAGCACCCGGCGCCGCTGCGCATGTGTTTCGCACGTTGCGGGGTCTGACGACGTTCGCAATCAAGCGCGGCTACATCGACGGCGCCGACCCCATGCGCGGCATCGAGAACCCTAAGCCCTACCGCCCTGCCCCTGTCAACGCGGCGAACGACACCGAACTCTTGATGCTCTTGCGCTCGGTTGAAGAGTCCCAACTGTGGACGGCGACGAAGCTTGTCATTGAGTTTCAACTGCTGACCGGCGCGCGTCCGAGCGAGGTTCGCCTGTTGACGTGGAACGAAATCAACACGGGTCGCGCGTTGTGGACGATTCCAGCCGAGCGGTTCAAGTCTGGCCGCGAGCATCGCGTGCACCTGTCCGAACAAGCTTTGTCGGTCATCGAGCGCGCGCAGGTCATCCGTGGCGCCAGCGTCTACGTCTTCCCTGGATCGAACGCCGATGACAAGAAGCCGGCGGGCGCGATGGAAAAGATGGCCGTTGCCCGTGCGCTGTCGCGCATCGCCGAGCGCACCAAGGACGAGGGCGGCAAGAAACTGCGGCCCCACGATTTGCGCCGCACCTTCCGCACGATGCTGTCACGCATTGGCGTGGCGCCCCATATCGCTGAACTCTGCCTCGGGCACGTCGAGAAGGAAACCATGCGCCGCGTCTATGACGGGCACGACTACAGCGGCGAAATGGCCGACGCATGGGACCGTGCCGGCGCCCACATCGCAGCATTGCGCAGCGGCGGCGCCAAGGTAGTCGAGATCAGGAGAAACCGCGCCTGACGGATTCAGGCAGCAGGCCGACCGCGCCGCCGCCGTTGAAGAGCACCGCGGCGAGCAAGGGCGGCTGCGCGTCGTCCCAGCTTCGCAGGTAGGGCAGCATGGCGCCGCCGTCGGTGGACAGTTGCACGACTTCCTCGACGATCGCGGCACTCGCCGCCGGCACCAGCATCACGCAGGCCAACGTCGACAGCCAGCACTTGGCACTACGCAGCAACATGCCGCGATGCTAGCGGCGGCGCAAAATGCGCGGAGCGCGATGGCGAGCGTCGTGCCCGAGGCCGAACTCGGGCGCCTGCAGCGAGACCGCGTACCCAGTCCCAACAAGGAAGCACCCAACCCATGTCGACGAATGCCCACTTGCTAGCGCCCGGCGAGGGTGAAACCGTCTTCACGGTCAACTCGACGCCGATCAAGTTCGGCCCCGGCGCACTGCGCGAAGTGGGTGCCGATGCACAGGCGCTCGGCATGAAGCGGGTGGCCCTGTTCGTCGATTCGCATGTGCTGGCCGGTGCCACTGGAGAGACGGTGCTCGGCGCGCTGCGCGCGGCGGGCCTGGATGTCGCGGTCTACGACCAGACGCGCTGCGAACCGAACAGCGACTCGTTCGAAGCAGCGGCGGCCTTCGCCCGCGAAGGCGCGTTCGACGGCTTCGTCTCGCTCGGCGGCGGCTCGGTGATGGACACCGCCAAGGCGGCCAACCTTTTGTCGACCTACCCCGACGAACTCATCGCCTACATCAACGCGCCGATCGGCCGCGCGAAGCCGATACCGGGGCGCCTGAAGCCGCACATCGCCTGCCCGACCACCTGCGGCACGGGCAGCGAGACGACCGGCATCACGATCGTCGACCTCACGTCCGCCGGCCTGAAGACGGGCATCGCTTCGCCCTGGCTCAAGCCGTCGCTGGCGATCATCGACCCGACGACGACCGAGACGCTGCCGGGCGGCGTCGTTGCCGCCACCGGGTTCGACGTGCTCACGCACGCCGTCGAGTCTTACACCGCGCGGCCGTACACGAGCCGGCCGCGGCCGGAGCATCCGTCCCAACGTCCGCCCTATCAGGGATCCACGCCTTACAACGACATCGGCAGCACCGCCGCCATCCGCCTCGGCGGGCGCTTCCTCGCCCGCGCCGTGCGCGATGCGAGCGACACCGAGGCGCGGCATCAACTGATGTTCGCGTCGACGCTCGCCGGCCTGGCCTTCGGCAGCGCCGGTGTGCACATCCCGCACGCGATGTCGTATTCGGTGGCCACGCTCAAGCACGCGTTCACCGCCACGGGCTACGAAGATCGCGCGGCAATGGTGCCGCACGGCATCGCGGTCGTGATCAACGCACCGGCGGCGTTTCGGTTCACCGCCGCGGCCAATCCTGCCCGGCACCTGGAGGCAGCGGCTGCGCTGGGAGCCGATGTGGCCGGCGCGGCGCCCGAGGACGCAGGCGAGATCCTCGCCCAGGCCTTCATCGCGCTGATGCGCGAGACGGGGTTGCCGTCCGGCATCGCCGCCCTCGGGTATGCGGATGCCGACGTGCCTGCGCTGGCCGAAGGTGCCTTCGCGCAGCAGCGCCCGCTGGTGATGGCGCCGCGCAGCGTCTCGAAGGCGGACCTCGAGCGTATCTACCGCGACGCCATGCGCTACTGGTGAGTCATCGTGCTTGGGCTGCGACCGCGCGTCGCAGCGCAAGCCCGGGCGTCGACGTGCGCGGGCGGGTCAGACGGCGCCGTGCCGCCGCAGCGCTTGGACCTGTTCGTCGGCCAGCCCCAGCCAGTCGGCAAGCGCCTCGCCGGTATGCTGGCCGAGCAGCGGCGGCGCCCGGCGATAGCTGACTGGCGTGCCCGAGAGGCGCAGCGGGTTGGCGACCAGCGCCACCGCGTCGGCATACGGGTGCGGCATCTCGATGCGCAGGCCGCGATCGCGCACCTGCGGGTCGGCGAAGACCTCGTCCAGGCGGTTGATTGGCCCGCACGGAACGCCGGCCGGTTCGAGCACGGCGATCCACTCGGCCGTCGGGCGCATCACGGTCGTCTGGCGCAGCAGCGGGATCAGCACGGCGCGGTTGGCAACGCGCTGCGGGTTGGTCGCGAAGCGCGCGTCGGCGGCCCACTCTTTGTGGCCGGCTTCCTTGCAAAAGCGCGCGAACTGGCGGTCGTTGCCGATGGCGAGGATCATGTCGCCGTCGGCGGTCGGGAAGTCCTGGTAGGGGACGATGTTCGGGTGCGCATTGCCCATGCGCCGCGGCACCTGGCCGCCGACGAGGTAGTTCGACGCCTGGTTCGCGAGGCACGCCACCTGCACGTCGAGCAGCGCGAGGTCGATGTGCTGGCCACGGCCGCTGCGCTCGCGCGCCGCCAGCGCGGCCAGCACGCCGATGGTGGCGTAGAGGCCCGTCAGCACGTCGGTCAGCGCGACGCCGACCTTCTGCGGCCCGGCGCCCTCTTCGCCCTCGGCGCGGCCGGTCACGCTCATCAAGCCCCCGAGGGCCTGGATCAGGAAGTCATAACCCGCACGTTGCGCATACGGCCCGTTCTGGCCGAAGCCGGTGATCGAGCAGTAGACGAGGCGCGGGTTCAGCGCGCACAGACTCGCGTGGTCCAGCCCGTACTGGACCAGCCCGCCGGCCTTGAAATTCTCGAGCACGACGTCGGCCTTCATGGCCAGCTCGCGCACCAGGGCCTGGCCCGCGGGCTGCGTCAGGTCGACCGTCAGCGAGCGCTTGTTGCGGTTGGTGCACAGGTAGTAGGCCGACTCGCCGGCGGCCGAGCCATCGGCGGGCGCCAGCCAGGGCGGCCCCCAGGCCCGGGTGTCGTCGCCGACGCCTGGGCGCTCGACCTTGACCACGTCGGCGCCGAGGTCGGCCAGCAGTTGCCCGGCCCACGGCCCGGCCAGCACGCGCGACAGATCGAGCACCCGCACCTGAGACAGCGCGCCGCTCGCGGCGGGGTCGGCGGCGGATTGCGAAGCGGCATTCATGGTGAGTCGGTCTCAGATGAGCATACGAGTTAGGTAACGTTTGTCCCCCGCGTCAGTAACCGAGCGCCAACCCCGTGTTTCGGCGCGGATCGTTGGCGCCGTAGAAGCGGTTGTTGCCGACCGGCTTGGCGTCGAGCGCGGGCGCGCCGACGAGGATCGCGGCGACATGGTTCGCCGGCTGCGGGGTGCCGAACTTGTGGCCCTTGCCTTCGAGGATCTTGCGCGTGTCGGGGCTGAGCGCGAAGCGCTCGATGGTGGTGACGTCGGGCAGCCACTGCTGGTGAAAGCGCGGCGCGTCGACGGCTTCCTGCACGTTCATGCCGTAGTCGATCAGGTTGAGGATGGTGTGCAGCACCGCGGTGATGATGCGGCTGCCGCCCGGCGTGCCGACGACCAGCACCGGCTTGCCGTCCTTGGTCACGATGGTCGGGCTCATCGAGCTCAGCGGCCGCTTGCCGGGCGCGATCGCATTCGCCTCGCCCTGCACGAGGCCGTACACGTTGGGCACGCCGATCTTGACCGTGAAGTCGTCCATCTCGTTGTTGAGCAGCACGCCGGTGCCGGGCACGGTGACCCTGGCGCCGAACCACTCGTTGAGCGTGTAGGTCACCGACACCGCGTTGCCGAACTGGTCGACGATCGAATAGTGCGTCGTGTTGCTGCCCTCGTGCGGCGGCGCGGCGGGCTTGATGTCCTTCGAGACGCCGGCCTTGTCCGGGGCTATGGCCGCGCGCACCTGCGCCGCATAGGCCTTGCCCAGCAGGCGATCGAGCGGGTTGGCGACGAAATCGGGGTCGCCGAGATAGCTGTTGCGGTCGACATAGGCGTGGCGCATGGCCTCGATCTGGTAGTGGACCGACTGCGCCGAGCGAAAGCCGAGTTCCTTGAGCGGATAGCCTTCGAGGATGTTCAGCATCTCGCAGATGGCCACGCCGCCCGAGCTCGGCGGCGGCGCCGAGACGACGCCGTAGCCGCGGTAGCTGCACTCGATGGGCTTCATCTCGCGCGTCGCGAACTGGTCCAGGTCGGCCTGCGTCAAGATGCCCTTGCCGGCCCGGCTGGCGGCGACGATCGCCGCGCCGGTGCTGCCCTGGTAGAAGCCGTCCGCGCCCTTCTCGCCGATCAGCGCGAGCGTTGCCGCGAGGTCCTTCTGCACCAGCTTCTGGCCGGGCGCGAAGGGATCGCCACGGTTCAGGAAGATCGCCGCGCTGGGCGCATCCTTGCGCAGGTCGTCAGTGGCCGTGACGAGCAAATCGACATCGCCCTGTTCGAGCACGAAGCCCTCGCGGGCGTAGCGGATCGCCGGTGCAATCAGCGCCGCGCGCTTCAGCGTGCCGTACTTCGCGAGCGCCGTCTCGAGGCCCGACACCGTGCCCGGAACGGCGACCGCGAGGTAGCCGCGCGTGCTCGCACCCTTGACGACGTTGCCGTCCTTGTCGAGGTACATGTTCGCGCTCGCCGCCAGCGGCGCCTTCTCGCGAAAGTCGAGGAAAGTCTTGCGGCCGTCGGCGAGTTGGATCGTCATGAAGCCACCGCCGCCGAGGTTGCCCGCCGCCGGGTAGACGACCGCCAGCGCATAGCCGACCGCGACCGCGGCATCGACCGCGTTGCCGCCTTCCTTCAGCACATCGACACCGACGCGTGTGGCCAGGTGCTGCGCGGTGACGACCATGCCGTGTTCGGCAGCCACCGGCGCCTGCGAAGCGGCGTGTGCCGCGGCAATCGACAGGGCGAGCGCTGCCGCAAGAAGGGCCTGGCTTGATCGATGAAATCGCATCGTTCGGTTTCCTGAAAAGTACATGTACGCGGCCGCGCAACGGCTGCCCGTGTCGTCAAGCATGGCCGGCCAGCTCCGGGTCCGGCCCGCGCGCATCCCAACCCGCGAAGCGCGCGGCACGTTTCTCGCGGAACGCATTCAGCCCTTCCTGGAAGTCGGCCGAGGTGGCGCTGCGCTGCATCAGCGCGGCCTCGAGCTCGAGGTGCACTGGCAGCGTGTGCATCGAGGCGGTGTCGCACAAGCGCTTGACGCGCGCAAAGGCAGACGTTGGGCCCGCGGCCAGCTCGTGCGCGAGGCGGTCGACCGCGCCTGCAAGCTCCACCGCCGGGTGCACCTCGTCGACGATGCCAAGGCGCAGGCAGTCCTCGGCCGAGAGGGCGCGGTTGAGCATGAAGATCTGCTTGGCCTTGGCCGCGCCGACGCGGCGCGTCAGAAGGTACGAGGCGCCGCCGTCGGGCGACAGCGCGAGCGCGCAATAGCCGCCGCGCAGCTTGACCGTGTCCGCCGCGAGCACGAAGTCGCCGCACAGTGCGAAGCCGATGCCCGCACCACCGAGCGGGCCGTTGAGCGCGCAGATGAGCGGCATCGGCAGGCTGGCCAGCCTTTGCACGGCCGGGTGCACATAACCCAGGATGTCGTCGAGCAGCGGCGAGACCTGCTCGCGGTGCAGCGCGAATTCGCCGATGTCGCCGTCGGCGCAGAACATGCGACCGGTGCCGCTGAGCACGACGACGCGCGCGTCGGACTCGGCCGCACGCGCGATCGCGTCCAGCATGTCGTCGCGCAAACCGAGGCTAAGCGCGTTCGCCTGCTCGGGTCGGTTGAACGTGAGGCGGCCGATGCCGTCCTCGATGCTCCACAAGAAGCTCTTATCCATGTCGATTCACTCCTGCGTCCGTGCCGCGCCAGCGATCACCGGCCACGGCGCGTCGATTCTTTCATGATCCTGCTGACTCACGGCATTCGCCCTGCCAGCCCTTGGATGGGATCGCCTGCGACGAGCGCACGACCGTCGTGGTGGGCCACCGGTGTTCAGCGCCCAGGATGTATGCCTTCGCTGGCGCTGCTTTCGTTGAGTCGGGCGCGATCAATGTCAGCAATGCGTCGCGTTCCAGGCTCTCGCGGGGCGGTTCGCCGTGGCTCGCGCCGACCATCAACTGCCGGCCTCAGTTTGATCCCGAGTCACATCGATTCGGCCGGCCCAACCAAAGCGAGACCACTCGTGGGGGTGCGTCTGTGCCAGGCCACACTGTTGCTCCCTCGCGAGATGCCGAGGCGCCGCACCGGAATGAATTGCGACACGCGGTCCCCCAGGCGCCGATTCCTCGCTACCGCGTGATGTAGACAAAGCACGCGCACGCCGCGACTGCAGTTCGTGACCCGCGCGCAACAGCCTCGTCGCTCAAGTGCGCGGCTTCACAGACCGGTCAGTGGCGGGGTGCCCGCTCGCCTCGTCCACCACGCCACGATGGGGTCGCTCGATCGCACGTCGCCAGTGTTGCGGCGTGTGGCCCGACCAGCGTGAGAACGCATGTATGAACGAACTCGCTTCCGCATAGCCGAGCAGGGAGGCGACTTGGTTCAGGTCGAGTGCGGTCGTGCTCAACAGTTCTTGCGCCACTTCGTAAAGCACCTCCTGGCGCAGTGCTTTGAATGTCGTCGCCTCCGCCTGCAGCCTTCGGTTCAACGTCCTGACGTTGATGCCGAGCAGTTGCGAAATTCGGTCGGCACTGCAGCGCTCTTGCGTCATAGTGCCGTGGATGAGGCGGCGTATCTCGCCCGGGAAAGATGAAGCCGGTTGGTGGTCGCGCCACTCGACGGCCTGCTTCTCGAGGTGCTGGTGAAGCAGCGGGTTGGCAACGGGCACGGGGTGGGCGAGCCAAATGGCTGGAAAGGCCAGCGCGCACTCAGGGGCGCTAAAGCGTACTGGTGCACGGAAGAATTTCTCCCAAGGCTTGGCATCGGCAGGACGGCGCCGCGGCAGCAGCACTTCTGTCGGATTCCACGTTGGTCCGCACAAGCTGCGCATGATGTTGCACGCCAGCGTCATCGCCAGATCGTAGAGCAGCTCGGGCGCCGCGACTGCGGGCTCGACGACGACAAAGCCGATGAGTGCAGTGTCGCCCCGCTGATCGAGCCTCGGTAGGCCGCCGCGGTCGTGCAGTTCGAAGTGCCGGACCAGGTCCGTCAGCGCCGAGCCCACGCTGTCCGCACTCATCAGCAGTAGGCCGGCCAGCCCCAATGCGCCTGGTCCGGCCTTCTCGCCCAGCAGCAGAGCGAGGTGCTCGCATCCGGTCTCGTCCGCACAGTGGGCGAGCAGCCGAGCCCCGGTGGCGTAGGGAATCGGCATGTCGGGATCGGCGAAATACGCCTCATCGAATCCTGTATCGGCCAGGACCTGCGAGGGCGTGAAGCCGAGGTCCCTGATCACCTGCGGAAGTTGGGCTACTGGGCCGAGGCGCGACGTTGTTCCCTGGCCGTCACGAGCGGACACGCGTCTGAGGGATTCATGGCGCCGCGTCTGACTTGGGTTAAGTCTGTCCATGATTCCGTTGCAAAGTCGCGAAGTATCAATCCACCGTCGCGAATCAGCAATGGGCACGAGAGGCCAGAGCCGGACACTCAGCGTCGGCGATTGGGCGCGATCAGCTTCAAGCGGTGTTGCGGATGTCTCCCCTCAAGAGCCATCGGAATCGATTTCATACGAAGGAATGGCCGATGAACCTCTATCGTTCGGCTGGGCCGGTGGCGGCCGCCCTCAGCCTGGCGTGCCCCGCGTTCGCCCAGAAAGCCGGCGGCGGCGCAGCGCGCGCACTCATGAACGATGCGGCGCGGGTCGAGGCCCTGGAAGGTGCCATCGCGCCCATTACGAGGGCGAAGGCGTCGCGCCCCGGCCGCGTCGGAATGGACACCGGGTCATGTACGTAGCCAACCCGGCGAAGCCCGATCGAACACGCAAGAGCCCGCGCCGACAGCCACGACTCGCAGGAGAAACCCGATGAAATCGATCCAGCGCGCTGCCGCGGCCCTGTGCCTGCTGGTCACGACGACCGTGTCGTTCGCCGCCGGCCCGCAGGCGTCGGCGCCTCCCGGCCCGGTCGAAGCCGTCAAGATCGCGGTGGACGCCTACGTCTACGGCTACCCGCTCGTCACCTTCGACACCGCGCGCAAGCAGCAGACCAACGTCGCCGCGCCCGACGCCGAGCACGCGCCGATGGGCCAGATGATCAAGATGCGCAGCTACCCGGCAGTGGACAACCACTGCTGCGCCGCGCCCAACGCCGACACGCTCTACACCGAGGCCTGGCTCGACGTCTCGAAGGAGCCGGTCGTCTTCAGCATTCCCGACATGGGCAAGCGCTACTACATGATGCCGATCCTGAGCGGCTGGTCGGAGGTGATCTTCGTCGCCGGTTCGGGCACCACCGGAGGCAAGGCGCAGACCTACCTCATCACCGGCCCGGGCTGGAAGGGCACGGTGCCGATCGGCATGAAGCAGGTCGCCTCGCCGACCGGCATGGTCTGGATCCTCGGGCGCATCTATTCGAGCGGCGCGCCGGCGGACTATCAGGCGGTGCACGCATCGCAGGATCAATATTCGGTCGTCCCGCTGTCGGCCTGGGGCAAGCCCTACACGCCGCCTGCAGGCGTCGTCGATCCGGCATTCGACATGAAGACCGGGGTGCGCAAGCAGGTCGACGCGCTGGACGCCGAAGCCTATTTCAAGCGGCTCGCCGAGCTGATGAAGACCAACCCGCCGATGCCGCAGGACGCCGCTATCGTCGCGCAGATGGCGCGCATCGGCCTCGTGCCCGGGCAGGAGTTCGACATCGCCAAGCTGGACTTCATCGACCGTGAGGTGTTCAAGGCCGTGCCCAAGCTCGCGCTGGTGGAGATGGGCCTGCACCTGAAGAAGCAGAAGACGACCAACGGCTGGCTCTTCTTCACCAAGGGCGTCGGCAACTTCGGCGCCGATTACCTCACGCGCGGCATGGCCAACCTGCTCGGCCCGGGCTGGAATCGGCCGCAGGATGCGGTGTACCCGCTGTCGCAGAAGGACGCCAAGGGCGACGCCTACGACGCCGAGAAGAACAGGTACGTGATCCATTTCGCCAAGGGCCAGTTGCCGCCGGCCGAAGCCTTCTGGTCGATCACGCTCTACGACAGCGACTTCTTCTTCGTGCCCAACGCGATCCACCGCTACGAACTGGCCTCGCGCGACAAGCTCGTCGCCAACGCCGACGGCTCGATCGACATGTTTGTGCAGGCCGAGTCGCCGGGCCAAGGCAAGGAAGCCAACTGGCTGCCCGCACCCAAGGGCAAGTTCCAGTTCGTGATGCGGCTGTACCAGCCGCGCAAGACGGCGCCGTCGATCCTCGACGGATCGTGGACGCCGCCGCCTGCGAAGAAGGTGCCGTAAGTGCAACCCGCACTCGATCACTTCGCGCGCCGTGGGCAGCGCGTAGTACTCGCCCTCGCGGGCGCGGTGCTGCTCGCATCGGCTGCTGGCTGCGGCTTGGTGCAGGAAGGCAAGGCCTGGTTCTACGGCGTGCAGGCCTACGTCTACGGCTTTCCGCTGATCGTGATGGACCTGACCAAGGATCAGGGCACGGCGGTCGCGAAGGCAGGCGAATTCACCGCACCGGTGAACCAGTTCTCGGTCATGACGCACTACCCCGACGCGTCGTTCCGCGCCGTGCCACGCACGGGCCTGGACACGCTGTTCGCCGTCGCCTGGGCCGACCTCGACAAAGAGCCGCTCGTGCTCTCGGTGCCCGACACCGCCGATCGCTACGACGTGATCGCGCTGTTCGACATGTGGAGAGTGGACACGAAGACGCCGCCCACCGTGCAAGTGCAGAAGATGGACGCTGGCGCGTTCTTCGGCCGGCTCGCGCGGCTGATGAAAGACAACCCCCCGGCCGCAGCCGACGCGCCGATGGTCGAGAAGCTCAAGGCCATCGGCATCACGCCCGGCCAGGACTTCGACATCTCGAAGGCCGACCCCGACACCGCCAAGGGTTTGCAGCGCGCGATGGACGCCTTCGCCCTGCTGCAAAAGGGCGTGAAGAAGCTCAAGACCGAAAACGGCTGGATCGTGATCCCGAAGGACTTTGCCAGTTATGGCACCGACTACGAGACGCGCGCCGGCATCGCGCTGATCGGGCTCGGCGGCATCCAGCCGGTGGACATCACGTATCCGACCGCTTTCGACGACGGCGACGGCAAGCCGCTCGACGCGGCCAACCGCTACGTGCTGCACTTCGACAAGGGGCAGACGCCGCCCGCGAACGTGAGCTGGTCGATCTCGATGTACGACCCGCAGGGCTACTACGTGCCCAACAAGATCGATCGCTACAACCTCGCCGCGTGGATGCCGCTGAAGGACAACCCCGACGGCTCGCTGGACATCTATATCCAGCCCGAGTCGCCGGGCGCGGACAAGGAGGCCAACTGGCTGCCGGCGCCCGCGAGCGGACCGTTCAACCTGACGATCCGCGGGTTCTGGCCGAAGGAAGCGATGCTCGATGGCAGCTACAAGCTACCGCCGGTGAAGAAGGTGCAGTGATCTGCCGCGGGTGGCTGCGAAGTCTTAACCCACAACGAAAGGAAACGACCCATGAAGAATTTCGGAACGACATTGCGCACGGTCGCGGCACTTGCCGCATTGGCGGGCGTTGTGGCCCTCGCGGGCTGCGCCACCGCCGAGCAGAACATGGCCGAGCAGAACAAGCTGCACCTTGTCGCCGGCAAGCAGCTCCAGGCGAGCGGGCCCAACTACCAGTTCTGCGAGGTGGCGCTCTTCTACGGCACGACGCCGGAGAACGCAGTAGCGAACTTCTACAACCCGACCGGCGTCGAAAACTGCAGTCCGGAACAGTTCGCCCAGATCGAGAAGGACAAGGAGCAGATCGTCAAGGGCATGGGTGCGAGGGACGCCTTCCTCAACCCCAGTCGCCAATGGACGTGGGATGAATTCTGGGTCTACGAGGTCGGCGACATCCAGCAGTTCGGGCCAGTCAAGATGGCCTACATGGGTGTCGTGCCCGTGGCCGTGATGAAGGCGGCAGTCGGCGCGGGCCACTACCACCCCGGCCAGATCTCGCGCAACAACAAGTACCTGTTCAAGAAGGGCAGCACGGTCTACCTACTCGACATGCCCGACGGCAAGGTCCTGGTCATGCAGTCCTGGACCAACTTCACCAACAAGGGCGAGACGGCGGCCAACCTGAAGGACCTGGGCAGCCAGTTCAAGCTGCTGCCGCCGGGCTGGAAGTTCCGCACCAAGGTGCTCGACCGCGACCTGACCGTGCATGCGCCGGCGCCGAACTACCTGGCCTGGGTGACGCAGGACGAGTTCAACAACACCTACCAGGGCTGCGGCTACGATGCGGCCTGCAACTACGTGCCGTAGGCTGAATCGCCATCGCAACGGATTGCTGACACAAGGAGAACCACAGCAATGAGCAAGAACATCAAGTGGGCGCTCGGCATCGTCGTCGCCCTCATCGTCGTCGCAGCGTTCGTGCTGTATCCCAAGCTGGTCGTGACCCTGCCGAACGACGGCGCAGATGCGAAGCCGAACACGTTCAAGGACACGTACGGGGGGCGCTACACCGAGATGTTCCAGATCGGTGGCAACGCGATCACCAAGGACCTGGCGGCAAACGTCTACAACACCTGGGGTCTGAACGGCAGCGACACCACCCGAGACTCTTCTCCTCCTGCGCTGCTCGACAAGATCGACGTCAAGGAGATGGCCAAGCAGTTCGGCATGCTCGCCGTGTTCAAGAACGGCCCCCGCTTGTGGACGCTGGACTGGATCGAAGTCGAGATGGGCAAGGAGGTGGACTTCGGCGGCATGAAGGCGCGCTGGGTGAACTGGCTGGATCTGAGGGGCATTAGCACGGCACCGGGGGCGGCCGATTACAAGGACATCACTGTCACGCGCCACACCAGGTTCGGCTTCAACAAGGGCACGCGGGTATCCCTCCTGGATGACCCGGAGGGCAACACGTGGTGCATGAAGTCATTCAGCCTCATCACGTTCCCGGATCAGAGCTTCGCCGATATCGCCAACCTGGGCAGCCGCCTGAAGCTTCCGGCGGGCTGGAAGTTCCGGTCGGTGGTGCTCGAGCAGGACTTGATCCTTACCCCCGACAACACCGGCACTGCTCACATCACGCAGGACGACTTCGGCAACACCTACGATCGCGTGGGCGGGCCATACAGCAACTACAAGCCGTAGTGCCGTGGGGTCAACAACCTTTTTCAAGGAGATTCAGCCGTGAAACATCCCATCAACCCCCGAGTCGCGGGCTGCCTGATCGCACTCGGCCTGACAGGGCTCACGCCCGTCGTCGCCCAAGCTCAGACCGCGGCTGACAAATGGCAGTGGGAGTTGGCCATCTACGGCTGGTTCCCGGCCATCGGCGGCTCGACGGCGTTCCCGTCGAACGGCAGCAGCGGGCCGAACATCGACGTCAGCGCGCAGGACGTGATCAACGCGCTGAAGATGGTCTTCATGGGCGAGGTCGAGGCCCGCAAGGGCCAATGGGGCGTGTGGAGCGACTTGGTCTATGCCAACCTGGGCGGCTCGAAGGACGGCTCTCGCGACTTCACGGTGGACGGTCAACCCGTCGGCGCTTCCGCCAACCTCGGCCTCGACGTGAAGTCAACCGTGTGGTCGCTGGCCGGCATCTACAACCTGTCTGCGACGCCCGAGAACACGACCGACCTGCTGTTCGGCGCTCGCATGCTGAACATGAAGCAGACGCTGAACTGGTCGCTGGCCAGCAGTATCCCCGAGCTACCGACGCGCAGCGGGCAGGCGAGTGTGGATGCCACGGATTGGGACGCCATCATCGGCGTCAAGGGCCGCTATTACCTCGGTGCCGAGCGCAAGTGGTTCCTGCCGTACTACGCCGACATCGGCACAGGCCAGTCCAAGCTCACGTGGCAGATCAATGCCGGCGTGGGCTACAAGTTCGACTGGGGTTCGGTGTTCGCGACCTACCGCTACCTCGACTACCAGTTCAAATCGGGCAATGCGCTGCAGAGCATGAACATGAACGGCGCGCTCCTCGGCGTCGCGTTCCAGTTCTAGGACGCGGCCAACCAACCCGGTGTCGCCAGGCCGAATGGCAGGATGAAGACGAACGACCATGGGCACATTGAATCCGTTCGCCGTGTCGGCGATGTTCGCGGCGGTCGTGCTGGCGGGCGCCTACTGCGGTGCGCTGGCGCGGCATTGGGTGCCGGCGAATCATCGGGATGCGGACACGCTGGAGGTCGTCAAGCTCGGCGTCGGTTTCCTCGGCACGCTGGCCGCGTTGGTGCTCGGGCTGAGCGGGAAGCTCGATCACGACCCCGCAGCTCGTGCTGCTGATCCGCTTTGCGCAAGGCGATCGCATGACCGATGTTCAAGCGATTCGAAGATGCAGCACGCGGGCGCGGCGCTACACCGAGTTATCCGCCCTCTATGGCGATACGGTCGGCAAGAACCTGCGGGCCGACGTTTACAACACCATCGGCCTGAACGGCGCGTACCGTAACCACCGGCCCTGACGGCAGGCCTTGCACTCCACCACAGCAACCTCAACCCCGAAGGAGATCATGATGTTCAGACAAGTCACACTCGCCGCCGCTTGCGCCGCAGCCCTGGCCACCGGCGTCGTGCTCGCACAGCAGTTCCCCGTCCTCGACAACGTCGCCAACAAGGTCGTGCAGAAGTACCAGTCGATGACCTGCGAACAACTGTGGGCGCAGAAGTCGCAGCCCAAGTCGGCCGAGGAACAACGCGTGATCGGCCTGCTCAAGTCGGACCCGGCCATGCGCACCGAATTCCTGAACCGTGTCGCCGGGCCGATCACGAACAAGATGTTCGACTGCGGCATGATCCCCTGAAGGCCTGCCATGAACTCCATCCATAGAGCCCCGCGCGCTGCGCGCTGGGCGCTGATATTCGTTGGCGCCGCTCTGCTGGGCACGGCAGCCCTGGCCCAGGGCAGCCCGAGCACTGCGCCCAAGCCGGCCAAGTCGGCGACCAAGCCGGCCGCACAGGCCCGGGTACCGCTGCTGATCGAACAGCGGGCCATCGACCTCATCAAGGCCACCAGCGCGCGCCTGGCTGCGGCCCAGTCGATGAGCTTCACTGCCATCGTCGACGTCGAGTACCCGAGCAAGCTCGGCCCGCCGTTGGCCTATCCAGTGCGCTACGACGTGGCCATGCAGCGGCCGGACAAGCTGCGCGTGCTGCAAAGCGGCGCCGGGCTGGCGAGCGAGTTCTACTATGACGGCAAGGCCATGCTGGCCTACGTGCCCGAGGCCAACCTCGTCGCCGTGGCCGACGCGCCGCCGACGATAGAGGCCGCGCTGAGGCAAGCCCTGGACAAGGCCGCGATCTTCTACCCCTTCACCGACCTGTTGCTGCCCGACCCGTATGCGGTGATGACCGACAAGGTGCTGCACGCCTTCTACATCGGCCCCTCGGGCGCCGTGGGCGGCGTGCCGACCGAGGCCGTGGCCTGGGCCACCAACGACGTGTTCATCCAGATGTGGGTCGGCACCGAGGACAAGCTGCCGCGGCGCATCCGCGCGATGTTCGCCAGCGACCCGCTGAAGCTGCGCAACGACATGCAGTTGTCGAACTGGCAGATCAACCCGACTCATCCGGCCGACACCTTCGGTTCGCAGAATGCGCTGAGTGCGCAACGCATCCCCTTCGCCAAGCCGGTGGCCACCCCGCCGCCGCCCGGCAAGGCCGCGCCAAAGAGCGCCAAGCCCGCGGCCAGCGCGCCGAAGACCAAGACCCCTTGAGGAGTTCATCATGATTCGAACCCACACTCGTCTCGCTGTGGCCCTCGTCGCCACGCTCGCCGCCGGCCAGGCCCTGGCCTGGGCCAGCGCCAACCGCGGCGGTGGCAGCACCTCGCACACCGCAGGCTCGACTTCGCACACCAATGCCTACGGCGGCAGCAGCACGCATGATGCCGGCGAAGGCACCGAACACACCAACACCTATGGCGGCAGCAGCGCGCACAGCGAATACGGCGGCACCGAGCACACCAATGTGTACGGCGGCAGCACGGCCGGGGCCTACGGCGCCGGCGCCACGCACAGCACGTACTACGGTGCCACGGCGTATCACCCGCCGGCCTATGGCACCTACCCGGTGTATCACCCGCCGGCGTACGTGCCTGCGTACTCGACCGGCTGCTATGGCTGTGCGGCGGCGGCGGGCGCGGTGGTGGGCGTGGCCGTTGGCGCCGCGGTGGCGTCTAGCAACACGGCGGCAGCCACGTCCAGCGCCTATTCGGCGGGCGTTGCTGCAGGCAGCGCCAGTACCGGCGCGGCCTACTCCACCGGCTATGCCGCGGGGACGGCCGCGGCCACGGCGCCGCCGCCGGAGACGACGGTGACCACGGTGACCACGACCACGGCCAGCTACGCGACGGGCGTCAGTTATGCCGCGCTGCCGGCGGGGTCGATGGCGGTGACCAAGAACGGCACCACTTACTACCTGAGCGGCAACACCTGGTTCCAGCCGCTGTACGGTGCCAACGGGGTGCACTACCAGGTGGTGCCGGCGCCTTGAGCGCGGCGCGCCGCAGCCGCCGGGCGCAGCGACCGCATGAAGCTGCGCGCGCTGCGGGCGGCGTTCCGGCACGGTGACCGCGATCGTGCCTGCCGGCCTCGTCGACCGATTGCCATTGCTGCCGCACCGGCACAAGTACAAGGTGCTGCTCGTGCTGCTGCTGGCGTCGATCGTGATCCAGACCTACGGGCTGCGTTCGGGTGTCGCCGGGCTGCTGTCGGACGTCTTTCGCTCCTTGCTCGGCGTGGCGATCTTCGGCGTCGTCTTCCGCGGCGCGCGCGAGCGCGTGCTCGCGGCCCTGCTGCTGCTCGCAACGGTCATCGCGGGCTGGACGCGCCACTTCATCGGAGGCAGCGACGCGGGCGTGCTGGCACTGGCGTTCAACGCGCTGTCGTCGCTCTTCCTCTGGACCGCGGTGGCGGTGATCCTGCGCGATCTGTTCCGCACGCCCGAGGCCGGCGCCGGCAATGTGCTTGGCGCGATCTGCGGTTACCTGATCGCCGCCGATGCCTGGTGCGGGATCAACATCTCTGCCTACCTGTTGGCGCCGAATTCATTCGCCTTCGATCCTGGTGTCCGGGAATTGCTCGAGCACTGGCACGGCAGACTCGCGCTGTTCTGCTACTACAGCTTCTCGCAAATGACGACGCTCGGATACTCGGATATCACGCCGGTGCGCGCGCCGGCCACCACGCTGTGCCTGTTCGCCGCGTTGTTCGGAATGTTCTACACCGCCATCGTGGTCTCGCAATTCGTCGGCCTGGCTCAGCGGACGTCGCGCGATGCCGCCTGACCGCCTGTAGCCATGAAGAATGACAAGGCGGCCGCAGTCCGCCATCGGGCCCTCATCATGACGAACACGCGAATCCTGTTGGCAACTGCATTCACCGCGCTGCTCGGCCTTGCCGGCTGCGCCACGCGGCCTATCAACCCGCCGATCACGCAGGTCGACCCGAACAGCGGCTACACGTTCCAGACGCGCCAGAAGCACTTCAAGAGCCAGGACACGCTGGTGATTCTGGCCTTCTCCGGTGGCGGCACGCGGGCCGCCGCCTTCTCCTACGGGGTGCTCGAGTTCCTGCACAAGACCGAGGTCTTGGCACCGAACGGCGCGAGGCTTCGACTGATCGACGCCGTCGACATGATCACCGGCGTTTCGGGCGGCAGCTTCACGGCGCTCGCCTATGGCTTGTATGGAGAGAAGCTCTTCGCCGACTACGACAAGCGCTTTCTGAAGCGCGACGTGCAGGGCGAACTCGTCTCTCGGGCCATCAGTCCGACCCATTGGCCCGACTACATCGGCGGCACGGCCGGGCGCTCGGAACTCGCGGCCAACTACTACGACGAGATTCTCTTCAACGGTGCGACCTTCGGCGACCTCGATCGCGGCGACGGCCCCTTCATCTCGGCGACGGCCACCGACATCTCGACCGGCACCCGCCTCCCCTTCCAGCAGGGCGTCTTCAACCTGCTGTGCACCGATCTCAATGCCATGCGGCTCTCGCGCGCTGCAGCCGCGTCGTCTGCCGTCCCCGTGGTGCTTTCCACGGTCACGCTCGACAACTATGGCGGCAGTTGCGGCTTCGAACTGCCCCCCTGGATGAAGATCTTTACCCAGTCCGACAATCCGCCGCGGCCGGCAGCGCGTGCGTTGCGGGAATTGAAGGAAGGAGAAGCCCTTGCCGATGGCGTGCGTCGACCCTACATCCACCTGGTCGATGGCGGCATCTCCGACAACGTGGGCATGCGCGGCGTGCTCGATGCGTTGCAGTTGCTCGAAGCCCTGCACGGCGCGGGCCAGCCCACGCCGCTCGACCACGTCAAGCGAATCGTCGTGTTCATCGTCAATTCGCTGTCGTCGCCGCCCACCACGTGGGACACCTCGGAGCAGGGCCCCGGCATGGTGGACGTGCTGTTGAAGTCCAGCGGCGTGCCGATCGATCACTATTCCTTCGAGGCGGTCGAGTTGCTGAAGGACATTTCGGCGCGCTGGGATACGGCGCGGCACCTTCGGGACCTGGCCGGCTGCTCGGCCGACGCTGTCTCGCCGGTCTGCGCCGCAATACGGGTGCCGCAGGCGAAGATCTATGCGATCGATGTGTCGTTCCTGGCGCTGAATGACAAGGCCGAGCGCGACTACCTGAACCAGCAGCCGACGAGCTTCGTCCTGCCTGCCGAGGCGGTCGATCGCCTGCGCGCCGCCGCGGGGACGATCATCGGCGCGTCACCCGAGTTCCAACGGCTGTTGAAGGAAGCCGGAGTCAAGGTCGTCGGCGAACCGGCCACTGGCAAGACCGAGCCGCCCGGCGCCCCGTGAACCCTGCCCGGCCGTGCCAGGAATCGTCCGTGTCAGCTCTACCGCTTGCATCTCGTCGACCGTCGCCGGCAGCTAAGGGTCGAGTCCGGGTCTTCGATCTTCGCGCTAGCGACCAGCTCCGGCCGTCAACCTGACGGGCACCTGAAAGCGCCCTTGGATCGGTGGCAGCCGAATTCCGCGACTGCCCCCCAACGGGCGATCGTGGTGGCGGGTGTGGGTCGGAACCGCTTGCGCTCGTGGTCCGGAATACGCCGCAACGAAGCCCGATAGCATTGGCGCAGCACAACCGACCGAAGAGGACGCCCATGTCCGGCGCCGAGCGCTATCCCCACGCCTTCTCGCCGCTGGACCTCGGCTTCACGACGCTGAAGAACCGCATCCTGATGGGATCGATGCACACCGGGTTGGAAGAGGCCGAGAACGGCTTTGCGCGCCTGGCCGAATACTTCGCGGAACGCGCACGCGGCGGCGTCGGCATGATCATCACCGGCGGCATTTCACCGAACATCGAGGGCGGCTTCGGTAGCAAGCTCTCGACTCTGGCCGAGGCCGAGCAGCACCGGCTCATCACCCGCGCCGTGCACGCCGCCGACCCCGAGGTGAAGATCTGCATGCAGATCCTGCACGCCGGTCCGCTCGCCGGCAGCGAGTTGTGCGTTGCGCCGTCGGCGGTGAAGTCGCGCATCGCGCGCTTCACGCCGCACGAGCTGGACGAAGCCGGCATCGAAAAGCAGATCGCCGATTTCGCGAACTGCGCCGCGCTGGCGCGGTCCGCGGGTTACGACGGCGTCGAGATCATCGGCTCGGCGGGCTACCTGCTGAGCACCTTCCTGGTCGCGAGGACGAACTTGCGCACGGATCGCTGGGGCGGCTCGTTTGAGAACCGCATGCGCATGCCGATCGAGGTCGTGCGCCGCGTTCGCGCCGCGGTGGGCGAGCGCTTCATCGTCATCTTTCGCATCGCCGCGATGGACATGCTCGAAGGCGGCCTGGCCTGGGACGAGATCGTCTGCCTCGGCCAGGCCGTCGAGGCCGCCGGCGCCAACATCATCAGCACGCACTTCTGCTGGCACGAGGCACCGGTGCCGACGATTGCGACGATGGTTCCGCGCGCGGTCTTCACGCAGGTCACGGGCCGGCTGCGGCGCGCGCTCGGGGTTCCGGTGATCACCAGCAACCGCATCAACATGCCGGACGTGGCCGAGGCGGTGCTGGCGCGCGGCGACGCCGATCTGGTGTCGATGGCGCGGCCCATGCTCGCCGACCCCGAGCTGGTGCGCAAGGCCGCGCAGGGTCGCGCGGATGAGATCAACACCTGCATCGCCTGCAATCAGGCCTGCCTGGACCACACCTTCGGCGGCAACCAGCCGGTGAGCTGCCTGCTCAACCCGCGCGCCTGCAACGAGACGCTGTTGCACTACGCGCCGGTGGCGGCACCCAAGCGCATCGCGGTGGTCGGCGCCGGGCCGGCGGGCCTCGCGTTCGCGAGCGTCGCCGCGCAGCGCGGCCACCGTGTCACGCTGTTCGATGCCGGCGCCGAGATCGGCGGCCAGTTCAACCTGGCAAGGCGCATCCCGGGCAAGGAAGAGTTCCGCGAGACCTTGCGCTACTACCGCCGCATGATCGAGGTCCACGCCATCGCGTGGCGGCCGAACACGCGTGTCGATGCCGCGCTGCTGAAGGTCGAAGGCTTCGACGAAGTGGTGGTGGCCACCGGGATCGAGCCGCGCCTGCCGGCCCTGCCCGGCATCAAGCATGCGAAGGTCGTGCCCTACATCGACGCCATCCTCGGCCTGCAGCCGATCGGGCGCCGGGTGGCGATCATGGGTGCGGGTGGCATCGGCTTTGACGTCGCCACGCTCATCTCGCAGGACGGCCCGTCGGGCGCGCTCGATGCCGAGGTGTTCGCGCGCGAATGGGGCATCGACTTCAAGCACCATCCGCGTGGCGGCGTGACGGGCGTGGTGCCGCAGGCGGCCCGAGCCGAGCGCACGGTCTGGCTGATGCAGCGCAAGGCCGATGCGCTGGGCCGCACGCTCGGCCGCACGACCGGCTGGGCGCACCGCATGACGCTGGCCCGCCGCGGGGTGCACATGGTCAGCGGCGTGGAGTATCTGAAGATCGACGACGCCGGGCTGCACACGCGCGTCAACGGCGAGCCGCGGCTGTTCGAGGTCGACACCGTGATCGTCTGCGCCGGCCAGACGCCGCTGCGCACGCTGTACGACGAGCTGCAGTCGGCAGGCCTGCCCGCGCACCTGATCGGCGGCGCCTTCGAAGCGGCCGAGCTCGATGCCAAGCGGGCCATCTACCAAGCCAGCCACCTCGCGGCCGAGGTGTGACGGGGTCTTCGGCGAGAATCACCACTGTCGCGCTCGACAGCCGAGCGAACAGCGGCCAGCGGGCTGGCCGCCCCACACCGAACCCAAGAGGACACCCCATGAAGCGTCGCGAATTCAGTCTGGCCCTTGGCGCCGCGTTGCTGGCGACCGGCCAGGCGCAGGCCCAGGCCCAACCGGTGGAGGGCAAGGATTTCGTTCTCGTGCAGCCGCCGGTGCCGGTTGCCGTACCGGGCAAGATCGAAGTCATCGAATTCTTCGGCTACTGGTGCCCCCATTGCAAAGAGCTCGAGTCCGCACTCGAAGCGTGGGCCAAGAAGTTGCCGGCCACGGTGAACTTCCGGCGCATTCCGGTCGCCTGGCAGGCCGCGCATGTGCCGTACCAGAAGCTGTACTTCGCGCTCGAGGCGCTGGGCTTGGCGGAGGCCATGAACGCCAAGGTCTTCAACGCCGTGCAAGTGCAGCGCCAGCGCCTGGACAACGATGCCGGCATCGCCGCATTCGCAGCCGCCAATGGCATCGATCGCGCCAAGCTGCAGGACGCAATGAACAGCTTTTCGGTGTCGTCGAAGATACGGATCGCGAATCAGGTCTACGAGGCCTATCACCTCGATGGCGTGCCGGCGCTTATCGTCAACGGCCGCTACAGGACCTCGCCCGAACTCGCCAGGGGCGACGAGCGCGCGCTTGCGGTCGTCGATGCGCTGATCCTCAAGGCCAAGGCCGGCCGCTGACGACCGGGCGCCGCCTCCCGCGCAGGCCCGCGCCGGGATCGGTCAGTCGATGGCGAGCGCGCTCATGAAGCGCGGCACGTCGGCGAAGTCCGGCACGACGGCGCGCGCTCCCAATGCGGTCAGCGTGTGCGCCTTCTCGTCGCTGGCCACGCCGACGAAGTGCATGCCCAGATCGGCCGCCGTGCGCGCATCCCAGGGGCCGTCGCCGACGCTGATCATGCGAGGGCGATGCTTGTCCTCGAACCCTTGAAGCCGGCGGCGCACGGCATCGGCGACGATCTCCTGGCGGGTTCTGAACTCGGAGGCGGTGGCAAGAACGCAGGCGTCACTCGCAATGCCGAGACACCGCAGCTTGTGCTGCGCGGGGCCGCGGTACGAGCCGGTCGCGAAGGCCACGAGGTAGTCGCCAGACGCTTCGAGCCGAAGCAGCAACTCGGGCGCACCGGGCATCGGCGAGTCGAGGGCCGTGAGACTGATCTCGTCGTAGCCACGCTGGAACAGGGCCTCGAATTCAAGGCACTCGGCATCGGTGGGCGACCGCCCGAAGCTCTTCTCGTAAGCCTCGTAGTACACGCCAGAGTCCGTGTGGTTCGCATAGTTGGCCCACTCGGCGTCCCGGTGGGTCAGCTCGGACGCCGCCATCGCCCGCGTCATCGCCAGATGATGCGTGCCGATCGATTTCAGCAGGGTGCCGTCGATGTCGAAGACGATGAGTTTCTTGGTCATGTTGGGCGATGCTTTGTGGGAAGCAGTTTCGGTCCTTGCCTGCAAGCCTGCCATCTCGGCGGCACGGGTACGCATGTCATGATGCCGAGATGGAGCCGTTCGCGGGCGCATGGCCTTTCTTGCCTACTCGTGCACTGTAGCGGGCGCGGCATTGACGCGGAACGGATCGCCGTTCATTACCCGAGGTTTGACCGATGCAGGAAGCCAAAGACACTCCCCCGCTGCCGGACCGTTTGTCGGTCGACCCAGCCAGCCCGCACTACGTGGCCGCGCTCGTCGAGCACGCAATCGGCATCCGCTTCAACGACAAGCCGCGATTCGATGTCGAGGAATACTGCATCAGCGAGGGTTGGGTCAAGGTTCCCGCCGGCCGCGCGCTGGACCGCAAGGGCAGGCCCTTGCTGATCAAGCTCAAGGGAAAGGTCGAGGCCTACTTTCGGTAGAGTGTCTGCGGGCCGAGGATTCGCTCCAGCCGAGCGAGCACGGCGGGGGCGGGCGACGTGGCACCTTGGGTGCGCAGCGTCTGCGATGGGAGCTCGAAGAAGAGTTCCCGGTAGTCTTGCGAGAAGCGGCCGAGGTGGAAGAACCCCCAACGCGTCGCCACCTCGGTGATCGAGGTCTGCGCTCGGCCGCGAAGCAATTCACGGCGCACCGCCGCAAGCCGGCGCACCATCAGAAAACGGCGCGGGCTGACGCCGAAGGCCTCGCGAAACGCGCGCTCCAGGCGCGACAGGCTGGTGCAGGCGGCGAGGCACAACTCGTCGATGCGCAGCGAAGGTTCGCCGGTGGCTTCGAGATAGGCCTCGGCGCGGCGAATCACCTGCCAGCGCTCGCCGGACGTCAAGGGCCGGCCCGCGTCGCTCGCGCCGCTGCGCCGGGACATTTCGCCGAGCAGCACGGACCGCAACTCGTCGTGCGCGAGTTCGACCTGTGCATCGTCGTAGGCCGCGGCATCCGCATGCGGCGCAAGCACCGGCGCCAGATCGGCGAGCGTGCGTCGTTGCGCCGTGAAGAGCGAACCCGGCATGCGGCGTGCGCCGCCGCCGAGGGTCCGATGAAGCTCCAGGCCGGCGGCCTCGATGCGCCCGCGCGGCACCTGCATCGACAACCACTCGGCGCGCGGCGGCAACGCGGCCAGGATCTCGCCGTGCTCGGGGAAGACCACGAAATCGCCGTCGGACGCGCCTTGGCCGTGGACGCGCCAGTCGCCGTGCCACTGGCCCGCGCACATCGGATGGGGAGTCGATAGACTATCGTCTTTCTCCCCAGCCATCGGGCGTGAGCGACGACGAGCACGCGCGCCGACACGGAAAGCACATGAGCTACACACTGCCAGAGTTCCTCGCCCATGCGATCGCACTCGAAGAGGAAGCCGCCGAGCGCTACCACGAGCTGGCCGACATGATGGAAGCCCATCGCAACGACGATGTGTCCAGGCTCTTTCGCGACATGGTCCGCTTCTCGACGCTTCATCACGATTCGATCGTCGAACGCGCCGGCACGATCGAGTTGCCCAGGCTCAGGTCCTGGGAGTACCGATGGAGCTCGCCGCCCGAAGCCGGGGGCGATGAAGCCTTCGACTACATGCTCGAGCCCTACAACGCGCTGCGCTATGCCCTCGCGAACGAGGTGCGGGCCATGGAGTACTACAGCTCGGTGGGCCTGCAGACGATGGACGCGGAAGTCAAGCGCATGGCCGCGGAGTTCGCCGCCGAGGAATCGGAGCACGTCGATGCGCTCGAGCAGTGGCTGGCGCGCACGCCCCGGCCGGCGGCCACCTGGGAAGACGACCCCCATCGCGGCAATTAGGCTCGCGGCGCCGCCGACCTAACCCGCAAACGCTGGCGAGCCCGTGGCTACTCGCACAGCCGGCGGATGTCCTCCGGGATCGGGATGGAGCGGATGCGCTTGCGATCGCCCGCGTCGCGCACGCAGAACACGCGCGTTTCGCGGCTGCTGCAGATCAGGTCGTCGCCGCGCGTGATGGTGTGTTTCTGAATGAAGACCTTGGCGCGCCACTCTTCGACCGCGGTGCTGATCGTGATCTTCTCGCCGTAGGTGGCCGACTTGACGAAGCTCGCCTCATGGTGGAGCAGCGGCGTGCCGATGATGCCGTTCGTCCCTTCCAGCACATGCCACGGCGGAACGCCGCAGGTCATGAAGAAGTGCAGCGACGAGGCGTCCATCCAGCGGTGGTAGCGCGGGAAGAAGACGATTCCCGCGGGGTCGCAATCCCCGAAACGGATGTCGATGCCAAGGGTCGTCGTCTTGCTCATTCAGCGATACTCCGCGCGTGTCCCGGGGGCCATTGTCGCCGGGCCGCCGCTCCGCTGCCGCGCGTCGAAAGCCTAACTTCGAGAATGGGTGGCGGCTATCGGCACGCTCGGTTCGGCGAGCGCTTGCGCGGGCTCGTCGTCCTCAACGAGGAGCCGCTCGCACTGCAATGTAAGAGCCGACGAACGCCTCGAGGAGGCTGAGCGGAACGGCGTAGAGCAGGAGCGAAGGCGGAAGAACCCCCAGGTTCCAGGTCGCGACCCACATCAACACGAAGCCGGTCAGCCAGCTGAGCAGTGCGGTGTGCAACAGGCCAAAGCGCCGCGACAAGGCGTAGATCGCGATCGCGAACAGGAATCCCCACGCGACCCACATCGCCGCGTTGAGAGGCGCCGACGGAAAAACAAGCCCAAGCGACTTGTAGTGATTGACCCACAGATCCTTCAGCAGCACTTCATTGCGGAAGAACTCGGAGGCATTCACCCAGATGCCGGTCAGCACGATGGCGACGAGGGGGCGGTACTTGAGGTTCATGGCGAATCCAGGGACGGGGGCGCTCACTTGCGGCGCAACGCCGCGCAGGTTACACGAGGTCCGGCCTGCGCGTGGCGGCAGGCCGTTCGCGGCACTGCGGGCGTGAATGCCGTGGAGCGCGCCGACGGTCAGGCCGGGACCAGCGCTTCCAGCAGCGCCGCCGACGGCGCGTGCCAGCCCACGATCGCGCCCTGTGCCGCGATCATCGCCAGCGTCGCCGCCTTGAACTCGGGGAAGTAGCTCTCGGTTCCGTCCTCTACCAGCAGGCATTCGTAGCCGCGGTCGTTGGCTTCGCGCATGGAAGTCTGCACGCAGACCTCGGTCGTCACGCCGGTGAAGACGAGGTGCGTCACGCCGCGCGCCTGCAGCGTCTCGTGCAGGCCGGTGGCATAGAACATGCCCTTGCCGGGCTTGTCGACGACGATCTCGCCGCCCTGCGGCGCGAGCGCGGGAATGATGCTCGCCCCCGGCTCGCCGGCGATGAGCACGCGGCCCATCGGCCCCGGGTCGCCGATGCGCAGGCTGGGCCCGCCGCGAAGGCGCTTGGCGGGCGGGCAGTCCGACAGGTCGCCGCGGTGGCACTCGCGCGTGTGCACGATGGGCCAGCCGCGCGCGCGCCAGGCCGCCAGCAGCGCGGCGATGGCCCCAATCGCGCCGTGCAGCCGCGTCACGTCGTTGCCGAGCGAGGCGCCGAAGCCGCCGGGCTCGATGAAGTCGCGCTGCATGTCGATGACGACGAGGGCCGTGCGGCCCGGAGCGAACGGGTAGGCGAAAGGTGTTGCCGCGACTGCCACGGTATCCGCGTTCATGCAGCCTCCGCGATGGCGTGATGTTCGCCCCCGCCCATGTGCGCGCCGATGGTGCGCCGGTCGGCGTCGGCGGCGCGCGTCTCGAAGACGATCCGGCCCTCGCTCATCACGGCGATGCGGTCGCTGAGTTCGAGCAACTCGTCCAGGTCTTCGCTGATCAGCAGCACCGCACCGCCGCGCGCGCGCACCTGCAGCAGGCGCGAGTGGATCTCGGCCACGGCCGCGAAGTCGAGCCCGAACACCGGGTTGGCTGCGATCAGCACCTTGATCTCGCCGGCCAGTTCGCGCGCCAGCACGGCGCGTTGCACGTTGCCGCCCGAGAGACTCGCGATCGGCGCGTTCTCGCCGCGGGTCTTGATGCCGTACTCCGTGATCCACGCCCGCGCCCGCTCGCGCCACGCACCGAAACGCAGCCAGCCGCGCCGCAGCGGCGGCTGGTCGAAGTCGCGCAGCGCCATGTTCTGCGCCACCGAGAGCGGGCCGACGCAGGCGTTGCGCAGCGGTTCCTCGGGCAGCGCGCGCAGTTGCAGGATGCGGTTCTCGCTGCGCCGCGCGGCGTAAGGCTCGCCGGCCACGCGCACCGTGCCCGCCGCGCGCGGGCGCTGGCCGACGAGCGCCTCGACGAGCTCGCGCTGACCGTTGCCCGAGACGCCGGCAATGCCGAGGATCTCGCCTCGGCGCACATTCAACGTTAGGCTGCAGACTGCGAGCGTGCCGCGGTCGCCCAGCGCGGCAAGCCCGTCCACTTCGAGCGCGAACGGCGCGTTCGGGTCGGTCGCCTCGCGCGGCGCGGCGCTGCCCTCGGCGACCACCGCCGAGGCATCCGCCGCCGCTTCGCCGATCATCGCCTGCGCCAGCAAACCCGGTGTCGTCCGCGAGACGACGGCGCCGTGCACCTTGCCGCCGCGGCGCAGCACCGTCACCTCATCGGCATAGGCCATCACCTCGCGGAACTTGTGCGTGATCATCAGCACCGTGCACTCGCCGCGCCGCGCCACCGCGCGCACATAGGCGAGCACCTCGTCGGCCTCCTGCGGCGTCAATACGGATGTCGGCTCGTCCAGGATCAAGAGGCGCGGCTTGAGGTAGAGCTGTTTGAGCAGTTCGAGCTTCTGCTTTTCGCCTGCCGCCAGCCCTGCCGGCGTGGCGCCCAGGTCGAGCTTGAACGGCGTCGATTCGAGGAACGCAGCGAGCGCGGCGCGCTCCTTCTTCCAGTCGATCAGCGCGGGCGTGCGGCCGCCCGCGAGCAGCAGGTTCTCGGCCACGCTCATGCCCGGCGCGAGCGTGAAGTGCTGGTAGACCATGCCGATGCCGAGCGCGCGCGCGACGATGGGCGTCGCGATGTCGTGCTCGCGCTCGTCGACAAGGATGGCGCCGCCGTCGGGCCGCTGCGAGCCGGCGACGCATTTCACGAGCGTGCTCTTGCCGGCGCCGTTCTCGCCCAGCAGCGCATGCACCGATCCCGGCTCGACCTTCATCGTCACGCCGTCCAGCGCCGTGAAGCTGCCAAAGCGCTTGGTCAGCTCGTAGGTCTCTAGCGCCAGCGCGCCGGTGCGCGGCGGGATCGGGTCCAGCGGCGCGGTCACGTCAGTCCTCGCCGGGCCGTTCCCAAGAGGACTGCGCTCCCCTCGGGGGGCGACACCGCAGGTGTCTTGGGGTCGTCATCCTGCAGCGTCTCCAGCACCGCGCGAGAGGGCGCGACGGCGCCGAACACACCGCCCTGCATCGTGACCATCTTCAGCGCGGCGAGGTGGTTGCCGTGGTCGGTGGCCGCGGTGCAGTCGGCCAGCAGCAGGCACTCGAAGCCGCGGTCGTTGGCCTCGCGCATCGTCGTGTGCACACAGACGTCGGTGGTGATGCCGGCGAGCAGCAAATTGTCGATGCCGCGCGTGCGCAGGATCAGCTCGAGGTCGGTGGCGCAGAACGATCCCTTGCCCGGCTTGTCGATCACCACCTCGCCCGGCAGCGGCGTGAGTTCGGGGATGATGTTCCAGCCCGTCTCGCCACGCACCAGGATGCGCCCGCAGGGGCCTGCGTCGCCGATGCCGCGGCCTTCGCTGCCGATCTGCTGCGAGCGCCAGCGCTTGTTGGCCGGCAGGTCCGAGAGATCGGCGCGGTGGCCTTCGCGGGTGTGGATGACCGCGAAGCCGAGCTCGCGCATGCGCGCCATCAGGCGGCGTATCGGCGCGATGGGCGCGCGCGTGAGCGAGATGTCGTAGCCCATTCCGTCGACATAGCCGCCGGGGCCGCAGAAGTCGGTCTGCATGTCGATGACGACGAGCGCGGTGTTCTGCGCGTGCAACTCACCGTTCCACGGCCAGCGGTAGGGATCGGCATCGACGAAGCGCTTTGGCATGGCGTTCACCTCGCGGAAGACAATTCGCCCGGGCTGCCGGCGGCGACCTTGCCGGGGCGGCAACTGATGACCAGGATCACCAGCGTCAGCACATAGGGCACGGCGCCGAAGAGGTAGTAGCCCTGGCTGATGCCGATCGATTGCAGCGCCGGGCCGATGGCGCCGGCGCCGCCGAACAGCAGCGCCGCCCCGACGCAGCGCAGCGGGCTCCAGCGCGCGAAGATGACGAGCGCTACCGCGATCAGGCCCTGGCCGCTGGAGATGCCCTCGTTCCAGCTGCCGGGGTAGAACAGCGTCAGCGACGCACCGCCCAGGCCGGCGATGGCGCCGCCCGCCGTGGTGGCGGCGATGCGGATGGCGCTCACCGAATAGCCGAGCGCCTTGGTCGCGCTCGCCGAGTCGCCCGCCAGCCGCACCAAAAGGCCCCAGCGCGTGCGCGCGAAACCGGCGTACAGCAGCACGGCCAGCACGAGCCCCAGCGGCAGCAGCGGGTTGATCTGCAGGGCCGCCTGCACCACCGGCGAATCGCTCCAGCCGCCGAGCGCGATCGGCGGCAGTTGCGCCGCCTGCGGCTGGATCAGCGGCTTGCCGAGGTAGAACGCGAGGCCGGTGCCGAGCAGCATCAGCGCGATGCCGGTCGCGACGTCGTTGACGCGCGGCAGCGAGCACAGCACGCCGTGCAGCAGCGCGAGCGCGGCGCCGGTGGCCGCCGCGAAGAGCACGCCGATCCACGGCGAGCCGCTGAGGTAGGAGCCGCCGAACGCAGCGCAGGCGGACAGCACGAGCACGCCTTCGAGGCCGAGGTTGATGCGGCCGGACTTCTCGGTCAGGCACTCGCCGAGGCTGACGAAGAGAAAGGGCACGCCCACGCGCAGCGCACCGCCGACGATGGCGGCGGTGAAGGGCACGAGTGCGTCGAGACTCATGCGGCGCCGGTTCGGTTCAGCGCCGCCAGTGTCTCGGCCGGCCCGGATGGCAGGCGCAGGCGTTGGCCGATGGCGCGCCAGTCCAGGTCGCGCAGCGCCTCGCTGGCGAGGATGAGGACGAAGGCAATGCCTTGCAGCACCTGCACCGATGCATCGGGCAGGCCGAGCCTGCGTTGCAGCAGGCTGCCCGCCGCGCCGAAGCCGCCGAAGAGGATCGCGACCGGGATGATCGCGAACGGGTTCTGGCGCGCGATGAAGGCCACGAGGATGCCGGCGTAGCCGTAGCCCGCGATCAGCGACGCGTTGGCGTTGGTGTGCACGGCAGCCACTTCCACCGCGCCGGCCAGCCCCGCGCACGCGCCGCCGAGCGCGCAGGCGAGCAGGATCAGCCGGCTTGCCGGAAGCCCCACAAGCTGCGCCGTGCGCGGGTTGCCGCCGACCACGCGCACCGAGAACCCGCGTGCGGTGAGCGCCAGCCACAGGCCGAGGCCGACGCAGGCAAGGATGCCCAGCGCCAAGCCCCAGTGCACGTCGAAGCCGGCGATGCCGCCGATGCGCAGGCCCTCGGCCAGCGCGCGCGTCGAGGGCTTGTTCAGCGTCGCCGGGTCGCGCAGCGGGCCTTCGACGAGCTGCTTGAAGATCGCGATCGCGGTGTAGGCGAGCAGCAGGCTGCTGATCGTCTCGTTGACGCCGCGGTATTGGCGCAGCGCGCCGGCGAGCGCGATCCACGCCGCGCCGGCCGCCATGCCGGCGATGCACACGAGCGCGGTGCCGATGAGGTTGCCGGGTAGGTCAACCGCATACGGCAGCGCGGCCGCGGCCAGACCGCCGAGCACCAGCGCGCCCTCGCCGCCGATGATGACGAGGCCCGCGCGCGGGGAGGGCGACGCACAGCGCCGCCAGCATCAGCGGCGCCGCGCGCGAGAGCGTGTTCTGCCACGAGAACCAGTCGCCGAAAGCGCCCTTGAAGAGCAGCGCCCAGGTCTCGACGGGGCTCGCGCCGCCAAGCCAGACGAAGACGCCGAACAGCAGCAGCGCGCAGGCCAGCGCTGCCACCGGCAGCACGACGTCGGCCACGGCGTCGCGCATCAAGGGATCCGCCGGGCGCGGCTCGTCGCGGCAGTCATCGCGCTTCCTGACTAGCGACCAAGTTCAGCAGCCGTGTCCGCTGCCACCCCCTCACCCCGACCCTCTCCCCCGAAGCCGGGGGAGAGGGAGTGGTTCTCCCTCTCCCGCTGGCGGGAGAGGGCGGGGTGAGGGGAGTTCGGACGCCACACGGGCTGGTGCTGAGGTTCATCGCCAATCAAGTCGTGCTTAGACCGAGCCAACCACGCCTTCGACGAGGTAGTTCATCTTCTCGAGTTCGATGTCGGTCTGCTTCATCACCTTGCCGGCGGCGATGACGGTCGCGCCGTTGTTGTCCTTCAGCGGCCCGGTGAAGATGTCGAACGTGCCGGCGATCATCTTCGCCTTGATCTCGTCGGCCTTCTTCTTCGCCGGCTCGGTGACCATCGCGCCGTAGGGCGACATCTTCACGTAGCCTTCCTTGAGGCCGCCGCGCAGGAAGTTCGGGTGCGGCTTGCCGGCGAGCGCGGCGTCGACGATCGTGTTGTAGGCGGTCGACCAGTTCCATTCGGCGCCGGTGAGGTAGGCGTTCGGCGCGAGCTTGGCCTGGCTGACGTGGTAGCCGCAGACGAACTTGCCGCGCTTGGCGGCGGTCTCGACGATCACCTTCGGGCTGTCTACGTGCATCGTGAAGACGTCGATGCCCTGGTCGGCCAGGCTGTTCGTCGCCTCGGCCTCTTTGACAGGCATCGACCACTCGCCGGTGAAGATGACGGTCGTCGTGATCTTCGGGTCCACCGAGCGCGCGCCCATTGTGAATGCGTTGATGTTGCGCAGCACCTGCGGGATCGGCTTGGCGGCGACGAAGCCGAGCTTCTTGCTCTTGCTCATGTAGCCGGCGATGACGCCGTTGAGGTACTGGCCCTCGTCGATGTAGCCGAAGTAGCTGCCCGTGTTCTTCGGGTGCTTGCCCTCGGTCCACATGCCGCCGCAGTGCGAGAAGCGCACGCCCGGGTCCTTCGCGGCCAGCGCCAGCATGTACGGGGTCGAAGTAGCCGAACGAGGTCGGGAACAGCAGCTTGGCGCCGTCCTGCGCGATCATGCCGGTCATCGTCTTCGTGACCGCGGTGGTCTCGGGCACGTTCTCTTCCTCGACGACCTTGATGCCGAGGCGCTTTTTCATCTCGGCGGCGGCCGCGGCCTGCGCCTGGTTGTAGCCGAAGTCGTCCTTCGGGCCGACGTAGATCACGCCCATCGTCAGCGTTCCTTGCGCCAGCGCTTGGCGCAGCGCCCAGGGCGACAGCGTGGCGAGGGACGCGGCGGAAAGCTGGGCGATGGCGCGGCGGCGCGAGGCGTTCAGGTCGTGGGTCATGGCGGTCCTTTCGGGTGGTGCGACAAGCGCGAAGCAGATTGCGTGCCGGCAGCGGCGGATCCGGAATGGCCTTGGCGCACGCATTGGTATACCAGTTGGGATGCAGCAAGAGCCATGCCCGTTGCCGCTGCGCGCGAACCCGGGCTTCGCGGCGCGCGATGCACCGCTGCGGCGCGCGCGGCGTTCGGCGGCGCGGCGTGACCGTCGTAAGCGGCTAGCCGCCCCACCTTGACGAGTTGACCGCAGCGAGTGCTTGGGTCATTCGCGACGCTGTCAACCCATAGGTTGCCAGCGATGCGGCAGCAACTCGTCGATCCGGCTGTTCATGTGCGTTGGCAGCCGGG
>CAIKUF010000265.1 GCA_903830565.1 uncultured bacterium
AACTTTCTTGAACATGGCTACCTCGGCTCAATCGCCCCAGCGGGCTTCGCCCGCTGAGCGATTTGGTGACCGCTCACGTGCGCAAGCGCACATGAGCGTTCCCCCGCGCTGCGCGCGAGCACCCCGGTTGGCGATCAGGACCTTCTTAAACATGGCACTCGGCGCTCTGGTCGCTCAGGCGAGGGGCAGGCCGGGCGAGCATCGCTGCACGGCGATTCATTCGATCACGAACAGCGGCTGGCCGAACTCGACCGCCTGGCCGTTCTGGCACAGCATGTGGGTCACCGTGCCCGCTTTGTCAGCCTCGATCTCGTTCATGATCTTCATCGCCTCGATGATGCAGATCGCGTCGCCTTCCTTGATCGTGCTGCCCACTTCGACGAACGGCTTGGCGCCCGGGCTCGCCGCGCGGTAGAAGGTCCCAACCATCGGCGACTTGACGACATGACCGGGTGCTTCGGCTTCCACCGCAGCGGCCGGCGCCGAGAGGAGGGGTGCGGGCGCCGAATCGAGCGCCGCCGGCTGGGTCTGTACCGGCGCGTGCATGTACACCGTCTGCGGAGTGGCGGGCGGATGCGGGTCGGTCTTGACGATACGCACCTTGCCTTCCGTTTCGGTGATCTCGAGTTCCGATATGTTCGATTCAGACACGAGGTCGATCAGTGTCTTGAGTTTGCGCAGGTCCATGGGAACTCCGGGATGCAGACAAGGGATTTGGCAGCGGCAACGCGTGATTTGCAGTCAACATCACGCTATCTTGCGTCAATAGCAGCGGCGAACCGGCACTGCGCCGTCGTGACCGAATTCAACGTGGGCGAACTATAGACGCTTTGCAGGGCGCACTCGGATTCACCGGATCTGCGCGCTCCAGGACGCCAAGTCGTCCCCGACCAGCGAGCCGAGCCTGCGTTGCACGGCCTCGCCCCTTCCGTCGAAGACCACCGTGAAGGGCAACGAGCCGTGCGTGTTGCCGAGCGACCGCGAAAGCGCCACCCCTTTCGCGCCGGCCAAGCCGACCGGAAACGCAACCGGATGCCGGGTCAGGAACTCGAGCACCGGCGCAGCGTTGTCGACCGCCAGGCCGACCACCTGCCAACCGGCGGCGCCGTGTTCGCGCGCGAAGCGGTCGAGCATCGGCAGTTCCTCGACGCAGGGTGCGCACCAGGTGGCCCAGAAGTTGAGCAGCAACGGACGGCCGCGCATGCCCGCGAGCGCGAGATCGCCGCCGCGCGGGTTGTCGAAGCGCAGTTTCCACACCTCCGCCTGCGCTGCGGCGCGGCCTGCCGGTGCGCGCGTGTCGGGGTCGGCGGCCCGGCGCTGCAGTGCCCAGCCGAGCCCGGCGCCTGCCGCGGCGATGGCGACGCCGCCGAAGAGGAGTTGGCGGCGGCGGGTCATGGCGCCGCCATCATCCGGCGCAGCGCCGCCAGGTCGCCGCGCTCGGCACGCCCGCGGCCGTCGGGTCGCAGTGCGCCACGCAAGTCGTCGTGATCGAGGATGCTCAGGCAAACCGTCACCGTCTCGCCCAGGGTAGGGCAGGGCGAACCGACGAGGAGCATGTCGACGTCGTCGCCCCGCGGCCCGCGGTGGGTCTGCACGTCGAAGTCGATGTGGCGGTCGATGAGCGCAATCTCTGCCGCCTTGGAGTCGTCGCAGAACAATTGCAGATGAATGTTCGCGAGGCGAGTCGCGGTGCCGCGCCAGACCGCGCCGGTCAGGTGCGGGCGAAACTCCGCCAGGCGTTCCATCCAGATCACCGCAAGGCTGCGCAGCGCCGCCAACTCGGCCGGCTGGGTTTCGGCATGGAAGAGTTCAAGGTAAGCCCGCACCTCGTCTTCGACGGCCTGGTTGTCGGGTAGCGCCGGGGCGCGGGCCCCGCGCTGGCCGAGAAGGCGCGCCGCCTTGCGCTTGGCAGGCCCGTACTCCATGCCTTCCTCCACCACCAGGCGGGCCGCGGCGGCGGCGATTTCGGCGTTCGGGCGCGTGTTCACCGGGCGATTCCATGGATGCGAGCGCAACCGGGTACGCTCAAGGTACTTCGACGTCGCCCATACGCGCCGCCACCGTGGCCGCTCGATCGAGCACATAGGGCGACGCCGGGCGCTTCTCGAAGCGCTTGGGTGCCGGCAGCATCACCGCCAGGCGCGCCGCCTGCAAGGCAGCGAGGCGGTCGGCGTCGACGTGGAAGTAGTGCTGCGATGCAGCCTCGGCGCCGAATACGCCTTCGCCCCACTCGACGTTGTTGAGGTAGATCTCGAGGATGCGCGGCTTGCCGAGCAGGCCTTCGAGCATCAGCGTGATCACGAATTCCTGGCCCTTGCGGACCAGGCTGCGCTCGCCGGAGAGGAACAGGTTCTTCGCCAGTTGCTGCGTGATCGTCGATCCGCCGACCACCTTGACGCGCACCGGTACCGCCTTGGCTGCCGGTCCACCCCCGTGCGCCGGGGCGTTCAGCTTCTCGGCCCGCGCCTCGGCGCGCTGGTTGCGTTCCCAGGCGACCTCGATCGCGTCCCACTCGACCCCGGTGTGGTCGGCAAAGCGCGCGTCCTCCGACGCGATCACCGCCCGCTTCAGCGGCTCGCCAAGCTTCTCGTAGGGGCGCCACGCCTGGCTCCAGGGCACGGCGTGCTTCTCGAGCGCGAGACGCCAAATCTCGGAGCGCTGGAAGCTCGTGCTCTGCGGGTCGACGGCCATCATCAGCGCGACGCGGGCAAGGAAGTAGAGCTGCAACGCGAACGCTCCGAGCAGCAGCAACACCGCGAAGCGGGCCAGTTGCGTCGCGATGGTCTTCATGGCTCAGGCTGTCGCATCCCAGTTCTCGCGCAGCGCCGCCAGCACCGGCGCCGTCTGCGGATGCACGCCACGAAACAGCCAGAACGCCTCAGATGCCTGCTCGACGAGCATGCCCAGGCCGTCGCGGGAACGCGCGCCGTGGGCCTCGGCCCAGGCCAGGAAGGGCTGCGCTGGCGGCCCGTACATCATGTCCAGCGCCAGCGACCCCGGCGCCAGCGCGCTGGCAGCCACCGGCGCGGCATCCTGGGCGAGGCTGCTCGAAGTGGCGTTGACGACGACGTCGTAGGCGCGCCCGCAATCCGCCAGCGTCGCCGCCAGAAGCGCCACGCCTTGCGCCCGCGCCAATGGCTCGTGCCGCCGCACGAGATCCCGCGCCTTGGCGAGTGTGCGGTTGGCGACCGTCAGCGTCGCCGGGCCGGCCAGCAGCAGCGGGCCGAGCGCACCCGCGGCGGCGCCGCCGGCGCCGATCAGCAGCACGCGCCGACCGGCGAGCGGCACCTGCGCGTTGCGCTCGATGTCGCGCACCAGCCCGACGCCGTCGGTGTTGTCGGCCAGCCAGCCGCCGTTGTCGAAGCGCAGTGCGTTGGCGGCGCCGGCCAGGGCGGCGCGCTCGGTGCTTTGTGCCGCCAGGCGAAGCGCCCGGAACTTGAACGGGACGGTGATGTTGCATCCCCGGGCGCCGCCTCGGGCCAATTGCCGCACGGTTTCTTCGAAGGCGTCCAGAGCACTGGGCAGGCGCGAGTAGCTCAGCGACTGCCCCGTGGCGAGCGCGAACTGGGTGTGGATGAACGGCGAGCGGCTGTGCGCGATCGGGTTGCCGATCACGGCGTAGCGGTCCAAGGCGGCGTCGGTCATGGCGTCGTGCTCAGGCTGGTCTCGAGGGCCTCGTCGCGCGTGAATCGAAAGCGCGCGGTGATGACGAGTTGATCGGCGGTGCCCCGCATGGCCGCATTGAATGGCCCGAACGGAGCGGCGGCGTGAACGATAGCCCGTGCCCGCCGGTCGAGCATGGGCGAAGCGGATGGCTGGACGACCTCGGTCTCGACCACGTGGCCGTCGGCGTCGACGGTCACATTCATCGTTAGCTCGCCGTAGAGCTTGTGCCCGTTGCGCTCAGGAAAGTCGCGTGTGCCGCGCTCTTCGATCTTGCGCCGCAACTGGTCGTAGTACTGTGCGTAGGCGGCTTCCTGCGTTGCCGGGCTGATGTAGCGCTTGCGAGGGCGGGCGTTCTCCTCGTTGACGCGCTTTTCAATCTCCGCGAGCATGCGCACGGCCTGCCGTCGGTGCTCTTCCTGCGCCCGTACCTCGGGCGAACCGGCGTCGCGCCTCGGGTCGGGCTGCGCCAGTGCGGCCAGCTCGCGCCGCAGTTGCACGATCAGTTGCCGCTGCGTCTCCTGCAATTGCTCGATCTGCCGGCGCGCATTGTCGTTCGCGTTGCCCTGCGCGACCAGCGCCGACGGCGGCAGCGGCGAAGTGGCGCGTCCGCGCGCGGCGTCGCCGCCGCCACCCAGGCTGACCTGGGCGATCGCCTGCGCCTTCGCCGGCACTTCGGCGGACCGCGCGTTGACGAGGATCACCTCGAGCGGCGTGTCTTCGAAGATCCGGTTGAACGCCTGCGGGTCGACGAAGCGCACGGTCAGCAATGCCGCGTGCACCGTGAGCGACGCGAGCAGTGCGATCTGGATGCGGGACAGGCGAACTCGCATGCGGTCATGCGGAGGGCGTCGCAGCCGGTTCGGCTTCGTCGTCCTTGAGGTCGATCGCCAGCGTCAACGGGCCGGCAGTCTCGGCGTCGTCGATCTCGTCGGCAGCCGCTTCCCCGGCCTGCGGCGCGGGCGCTGCAAGGCGCGCGATCACGCTGGCGTGCACGTCCAGCGTCAGAGAATCGGTGCCTTCCACGCGCACCCGCACGTGGGCGCCGCGCGGCAGGCTGTCGGCGCCGGCAACGCGAAACACGAGGGGCAGCGTGTCGGCGCGCACCAGGCCGTCCTTCATCACGCTGGCATCGAGTTCGCGCACGTCGTTCTGCGTCAGGTAGCGCAGCGCCCAGTAGCGCTCGATCGCCGACTGGAAACCGTTGTAGGCCGCGTAGGCGGCGTCGAAGCCGGTGATGATCGAGAACAGGTGGGCATCACGCGGCTTGAAAGGCGCGGCCAGCGCAGCCGTGCGGCCGTGGCGGGCGCAGGCGATGATCTGCCACTGGTTCACGAGGTCGACGTAGCGCCGCAGCGGCGACGTGGCCCAGGTGTATTGCGCAACGCCCATGCCGGCGTGCGGCGCGGGCTTGGTGCCCATGCGCACCTTGACGCCGGGTGCCAGGCTCGCCTGGCTGCGGTAGATGCCGGGCACGCCGCATTCGGCCAGCCAGCCACCCCAGCGGCTGTTGGCGAGAATCATCGCTTCGGCGACGATCAGGTCCAGCGGCGCGCCGCGCTTGCGGGTGCCGATCTCGACCTGTTCGTCGCCGCGCGGTTCGCTGCCGTCCGCTCTGTCGGCATTCGCGAGCAGGCGGAAGGTGTAGTCCGGGCGGTTGAAGATCTCGGGCTTGCCGCGCACGACTTCGCGCTGCGCCTTCAGGTGGCGTGCCAGGCGAAACGCGAACGCAAGTTCGCTCGCGAATGCGAAGTCGGCCGGCGCTTCGCCGAGCAGCGCGGCCTCGGTGACGACGGCATCCAGCCGGTCGTGGCGCAAGTTGGCAACGATGGGCACTCGTTCGAGCCGTGTCTCGGTTGCGTTGACTGCTAGCGTCGCTTCGTCGAGCGTGACGTAGAGCGACACGGCCGGGCATTCGCTGCCCTCGGTGAGCGTGTAGGCAGCGACCACTTCGCCCGGCAGCATGGTCAGCTTGTAGCCCGGCATGTAGACCGTCGACAGCTTTTCGCGCGCAACCTTGTCGATCGCCGAATCCGGTCCGAACGCGAGGCCCGGTGCGGCGATGTGAACGCCGAACACCACGGTTCCCGTGCCGAGGCCCTGCACCGACAGCGCGTCGTCAATCTCGGTTGTCGCCGAATCGTCGATCGAGAAGGCCTGGCACGCTGCGAGCGGCAGCGCTTCCTTGATCGTCGGCGCCTGCAGTGGCGGGAACGCCGTTCCCTTCGGGAAGTTCTCGAACAGGAAGCGCTGCCAGTGGAACTGGTAGGGGCTGTCGATGGCGCCGGCCGCCTTGAGCAGGTCCAGCGGCGCCCGTTGCGCACGCCGCGAGGCATCGACGACGGCCTTGTACTCGGGTGCGTTCTTGTCCGGCCTGAAGAGGATCTTGTAGAGCTGCTCGCGCACCGGCGCCGGGCACACGCCGCCCGCGAGTTCGCCGGCCCAGGCGTCGACCTGCGCCGCTTGCTGCTTCTTGCGCTCGATGCCCAGCAGCGCCGCCTTGACGGTCTCCTCGGGCGCTTTCTTGAAGTTACCGCGACCAAGGCGCCGGAAGTAGTGCGGCGCGCCGAACAGCGCGAGCAGCATCGCTGCCTGCTGCTCCACCCCCGCCTTCGCGCTGAAATACTCGCGCGCCAGGTCGGTGAAGGCGAAGTCTTCGGTGGGTGCGAACTCCCACGCCAGATCGAGATCGACCTCGGCGCTCTCGCGCTGCGCCTGGGCCAGCAGTTCGCTGGCCTGTGGCTTGTCGAACTTCAGCATCACGTTGGCGGCTTTGACCTTGACGCGCTTGCCCGAATCGAGCTCGATCTGCGCCGACGCCTCGGCCTCGGACATCACGCGGCCGGCGTAGAACTTCCCGCCGTCTTCATAGAGTGCAAACATGGGCTCGATTGTCGCTTGAAGCCCGGCGCGGGCCGCGCGAAGTCGCGTCAGTTCAGGCCAAGGAAGGCAAGCACATCGGGCAGGTGCTGTTCGAAGTCGCTCAGCGCGTGGTCGCTGGCCTCCAAGAGCTTGACCCTGCAGCCGGCATAGCGCGCGCTCATCTCGCGCCAGTCCAGCACCTCGTCGCCCTTGGCAAGGATGGCGAGGTAGCGCTCGCAGTCGGTCAGCGTCGCCGGGCTGAGGCGGCGCAACTCGTCTACGAACTCGGGCCGAAAATGGAAGCGCTCGTCGCTGTGCCAGGCGGTGATTTCGCCGATGTACTTCGAGAGGTCGCGCGCCGGGTCGACGGCCGGGTTGAGCAGCACAGCGCGGCAGCCCAGCCGCTCGGCGAGCACGGTGGCGTAGAAGCCGCCGAGCGAGCTGCCGATGATGCCGGTCGTCGCCCGCGGCCAATGCCGAACATGGGCCAGAACTTCGCTGATCGCTTGCGCCGGCGATGGCGGCAATGGCGGGCAATGCCAGACGAGGTCGGGCCGGTTCTCGGCCAGCCAGCGTGCCATGCGGCGCGCCTTGGTCGACTGCGGCGACGAGCGAAAGCCGTGCAGGTAGAGCAGGTGCGTGACCGCGGCGCCGGTCATCGGTGCCTGGCCGCGAGCGCCTCGAGCAGCTTGCCGTGGACGCCGCCGAAGCCGCCGTTGCTCATGCACAGCACGTGGTCGCCGGGGCGGGTCGCGGCGACGACGCGGGCGACGAGCGAAGCGACGTTGTCGCAGACCACGGCCTGCGCGCCCATGGGAGCGAGCGCCTGCGCCGCGTCCCATGTCAGTCCGCCGCTGTGGCAGAACGCGAGGTCGGCTTCTTCCAGCGACCATGGCAACTGGGCTTTCATCGTGCCCAGCTTCATCGTGTTCGAGCGCGGCTCGAAGACGGCGAGAATGCGCGGACGCGGCGCCCCCGCCGGAGCCGGCAGTTGGTCGATCCGGCGCCGCAGCCCGTTGATCGTGCTGCGCATCGCGGTCGGGTGATGCGCAAAGTCGTCGTAGACGGCAACCCCGGCCAAGGTGCCTCGCAGCTCGAGCCTGCGACGCACGTTCTCGAACGACGTCAGCGCGCGCGCAGCAGCCTCGGGCGCGACGCCGACATGCTCGGCGGCGGCTATCGCCGCGAGCGCGTTGAGCTGGTTGTGCTCGCCGAGCAATCCCCATTCGACGCGGGCAATCTTCATGCTGCCGCGCAGCACGTCGAAGGCGTGCGGTTCGCCCCTGGCACGCAGCGCACCGGGCTCCTCCTTGCGTGCGCCGAAGCGCACGACCTCGCTCCAGCAGCCTTGGGCGAGAACGCGCTTCAAGCTGTCTTCGCGCGCGTTGACGACCAGCCTGCCGCTCGCCGGCACCGTGCGCACGAGGTGATGGAACTGGCGCTCGATCGCCGCCAGGTCGTCGAAGATGTCGGCGTGGTCGAACTCGAGGTTGTTCAAGACCAGCGTGCGCGGCCGATAGTGGACGAACTTGCTTCGCTTGTCGAAGAAGGCGGTGTCGTACTCGTCGGCTTCGATCACGAACGGTGTCGCGCTGCCCGGGCCGCTCGCGGCGCCGAGTCGTGCCGACACGCCGAAGTTCACCGGCACGCCGCCGACCAGGAAGCCCGGTTGTCGCCCGGCGTGCTCGAGAATCCAGGCGAGCATTGCCGTCGTCGTTGTCTTGCCGTGCGTTCCGGCGACCGCCAGCACGTGCCGGCCAGGCAGGATCTGATCGGCGAGCCACTGCGGGCCGCTGGTATAGCGTGCCCCGGCGTCCAGGATGGCTTCCATCAGCGGGTTGCCGCGGGTGACGACGTTGCCGACGACGAAAAGGTCAGGCTCCATCGCGAGCTGATCGGCGTCGTAGCCTTCGGTCAACTCGATGCCGAGCGCGGCGAGCTGGTCGCTCATGGGCGGGTAAACGGCGGCGTCGCAGCCCGTGACCCTGTGCCCGGCCTCACGCGCCAGCACGGCCAGGCCGCCCATGAAGGTGCCGCAAATGCCGAGGATGTGGATGTGCATGTAGGCCGGGGCGGTCCCGCCCTGAGGTGCTTGTCGCGCTAGTACCGCGACCCAGAGATATCGGAACAAAATGAAAGCGATGGCTTCGTGCCGAGGGCAAGGCGCAAACCGCAGCGATACCCAGAGGTATCGCGAGGATTTGCAACGCCGCCGTCGGTGCGAAGACGCGTTTTCATGTTCCGATATCTCTGGGTCGCAGTACTAGGCCAGTGCAGCGCGTGCGGCGGCGACGGTGGCTTCGATGTCCGCCGCGCTGTGCGCCGCGCTGACGAAGCCGGCTTCGTACAGCGCCGGCGCGAGGTACACGCCGCGCTCGAGTATGCCGTGGAAGAAGCTGTTGAAGCGCTCCTTGTCGGTCGCCATCACTGCGCCGTAGTTCTGCGGCAGCGGGTCGCCGCTGGCGCGGCTGAAGAAGAAGCCGAACATGCCGCCCTGGCTGTCGCCGCACATCGGCACGCCGGCGTCGCGCGCGGCGCCGAGCAGTCCGCTCACCAGCGACTGCGTCCGCGTCGCCAAGCCTTCATAGAAGCCCGGCCGCTGGATTTCGCGCAGCGTCGCAAGGCCGCAGGCGGTCGCGACGGGGTTACCGGAGAGCGTTCCCGCCTGATAGACCGGGCCGAGGGGCGCGAGTTGCTCCATCACGGCGCGGCGCGCGCCGAAGGCGGCCAGCGGCATGCCGCCGCCGATGACCTTGCCGAATACGCTGATGTCCGGAGCGAAACCGGGAATTGCCTGCGCGTATAGGCTCTGCGCGCTGCCCAGGGCGACGCGAAAACCCGTCATCACTTCGTCGAAGACGAGCAATGCACCGTGCTGCGAGCACAGCTCGCGCAGGCGCTTGACGAAGGGAACGCTGGCGCGAACGAAGTTCATGTTGCCGGCGATGGGCTCGATCATCACGCACGCGATCTCGCTGCCGTGCAGCGCGAACGCTTCGTCGAGCTGGCCGAGGTTGTTGTACTCAAGGACCATCGTGTGCTGAACGACCTCGGGCGGCACGCCGGCGCTGGTCGGGTTGCCGAAGGTCGCCAGGCCAGAACCCGCCTTCACGAGCAGTGCGTCGGCGTGGCCGTGGTAGCAGCCCTCGAACTTGATAAAGCGGGAACGGCCGGTCGCGCCGCGCGCGAGGCGGATAGCGGTCATCGCGGCCTCGGTGCCCGAGCTGACAAGGCGGACCTGGTCCATGCTCGGCACGAGCTTCAGGATCTCCTCGGCGAGTTCGATCTCACGCTCGGTCGGCGCGCCGAACGAGAGCCCGTCGCGCGCGGCCTTGGTCACCGCTTCGAGCACGGCGGGGTGGCCGTGGCCGAGGATCATCGGACCCCAGGAGCCGATGTAGTCGATGTAGCGCTGGCCGTCGGCGTCCCACATGTAGGCGCCGTCGGCGCGAGCGATGAAGCGCGGCGTGCCGCCGACCGCGCGGAACGCGCGCACGGGCGAATTGACGCCACCGGGAATGACCTTCTGGGCGCGTACAAACAGAGCCGAACTCTTCGGGGCTTCAGTGGACATGACGCGGATCCTTGGGAGCTGTTTCCGAGCCGGCTTCGTCGCCAGCGTCGTCTTCTCCGTCGGGCGACAGGGCCCAGAAGAATCGGTCGGGAATCACATTGCCCATGCCGGGGCGAAAGCCTGCGTCCAGGGCCTGATCGAGGAAGGCCAGCGACTCGCCGACCGCGGCGTGCAGGTCGGCGCCCGAAGCGAGCAGCGCGGCGAGTGCGGCCGACAGGGTATCGCCGGCGCCGACGAAGGCGACGTCGAAGCGCTCGAACTTCTCGCCCGTGATCGCGCCCTGGGGCGAAGCGAGCACGTTGTCGATGTACTGGTCAACGCCGCCCGTGCTCGCGACCAGCACGCTCGTCACGAGAACGAAGCGCGTGCCGTGCTGGCTGGCCGCGACCGCGAGTTCGCGCGGCGAAGCCGGACGCTCGGCGCTCCAGTCGGGAAGCAGGAAGTCGGTCAGTGTCTGGTGGTTGCCGACCAGGACTTCGGTCTGCGGCAATACCAGTTCTCGATAGGCATCAAGGTAGGCCTGCTGCTCGTCTTCCTCGACCCACGAGAGGTTGGCCATGTAGGCGACCAGTGGCACGTCGGGGTAATCAGAGAGTACCTCAGCCACCGCGCTGACGCCCTCGGCCGAGCCGAGAAAGCCGACCTTCCAGGCGGCGATGGTCACGTCCTCGAGGACGCTGCGCGCTTGTTCGACGACGACGTCGGCATCGAGCGCGCTGTGCTCGAAGATCTCGGCGGTGTCGCGCAGCACGACGGCGGTCACGACCGGCAGCGCATGCGCGCCCATCGCGGCGATCGTGGCGACGTCACCGGCGATGCCGCCGGCGCCCGTCGGGTCGCTGGCATTGAACGTCATCACGCACGCCGGCGGCGGTTGCTCTTGCAGGGCCTCAGCGTCGGCGTCGGCGTCGGTGGCGGGGGATTGGGCAGCAGGCATCGAGAGGGCTTGGGTGCGGAACGAAGGCGCGCGAGGCGTGCCAAAGACCTGGAAATCGGACGGCTTCAGACCTCTAGGGGAAAATGAGGAATGTTGCGTATGTGCCTACAAATGATTGCTTTCTTGACACCTTGCGTGGCTACAATCTTTTCTCATTGTAGTCAAGCGACGGGATGCAGTGAGCGAACCGCGAACATGGATGTGCCTAATCTGCGGATGGGTCTATGACGAGTCCTTGGGCGACCCGGAGCACGGCATCGCACCGGGAACGCTCTGGTCGGACGTTCCGTTGAACTGGACCTGCCCCGAGTGCGGGGCGCGCAAGGAAGATTTCGATATGGTTCATGTTTGACGCAAAGGGCGCCGATATCAGCGCGACGACGCCCGATCCCCGGTTTCCACCTGCCCATGAGGAGAATGTTCGGTGAACAGCCCGTCCGAGGTGCCCACTCTGCCCCAACTGCCCGCGCGCGTCCTGGTCATCGACGATAGCAACACGATCAGGCGCAGTGCAGAGATCTTTCTGCGCCAGGGCGGCCATGAGGTGTTGCTCGCCGAGGACGGCTTCGACGCCCTGTCCAAGGTCAACGACCATGACCCCGACCTGATCTTCTGCGATATCCTGATGCCTCGACTGGATGGCTACCAGACCTGCGCCATCATCAAGCGAAACCCGAAGTACGCGACGGTTCCCGTGATCATGCTTTCATCCAAGGATGGTCTGTTCGACAAGGCGCGCGGGCGCATGGTCGGCTCTCAGGACTATCTGACCAAGCCGTTCACGAAGGACCAGTTGCTGCAGGCGGTTGACCAACATCGTCGCGGGCATTGACCCGATCCCCAGAGGCGCGCTGGCCTGTATCTCAGGACGCGTGGCGCGTGAAAGAGGAAATCCAGACATGGCCATCCAGAAAATTCTGCTTGTCGACGATTCCAAGACTGAGCTTCACCACATCTCGGGCGTGTTGACGCGTCGCGGCTTTCAGGTTCGCACCGCCGAGAACGGCGAGGAAGCCATGCGCCGCCTTGGAGAGGAGAAGCCCGACCTGATCTTGATGGACGTGGTCATGCCCGGGCAGAACGGCTTCCAACTGACGCGTGCCATCACGCGGGACGTGCGCTTCTCGGACGTGCCGGTGATCATCTGCACCAGCAAGAGCCAGGAGACGGACAAGGTCTGGGGCATGCGCCAAGGCGCGCGCGACTACATCGTCAAGCCCGTCAACGCGGACGAACTAATGGCCAAGATCAAGGCCTTTGACTGACCTCTGCCTGCCCCCGATACAGCACGCATCAACGACCCACGCGCACCGATGGCCAACAAGGAAGCCCTGCGCGACCTCCAGACCCGCCTTGCGGAGCGCTTGAGCGCCGCCCGCGGCCAGGCCCGAAGCGACGCTTGGCTCGCGGTGGAATCGGAAGGTCGCGGATTTTTGCTCCCTCTCACGCAGGCGGGCGAAATCTTCGCGCCGACCGCCATCGTTCCTGTCGCCCACGCCAAACCATGGTTTCTTGGCGTGACCAACCTGCGCGGCGGCCTGCATGGGGTGGTCGACCTGGCGCGCTTTCTCGGCATCCAGCACGCAGGACCATCGGCTGACGCCGGGCGCGTGCGCACGCAACTGGTTGCTTTCAACGCCGCGCTCGACATCAACTGCGCCCTGCTGGTCGACCGCCTTGCCGGTTTGCGGGGCGCGGAGCAATTGAGCATCGAGCCGGATACCGAGCAGTCCCGCCCATCCTTCGTGGGTGGGCGCTTTCGCGACGCGGCGGGCCGCCTTTGGCAGGAGATTCTCCTGTCCGAGTTGGCGCACCACGATGCGTTTCTGAGAATCGTCGGCTGAGCCCTTCGGGTGCGCGCCGCGAGATCACGAGGCAATCATGAGTCTGCTGAACAAAGTCAAGAGTTGGGGCAAGGGTGGCAAGGCGGACCACGGCGGGACCGCGGCCGACCCGAATTCAATCTTCGACGATGCCGTGTCGGTGCACAGTCCCGAGGCACTGGATGTCGATTTCGACGTCTATGAGGACAGCGCGACGGTTCGCCTCGACAACCCGGATTCGTCTTACATCTCGGAGGGTTTGCCGACCGAGACCGGCGGACTGACCGGATCGCCCGGCGCGGCAGAACGCCAGGCGGCGTCTTCGACAGGCCTGCCGTTCCTGGGCAACCGGCCGTTGCCGGAACAGCAGCGCATCCTGGGCGGCGTACTCGCGGTCGGCCTCCTCGGCATCGCTGCGATCGTGCTTTGGCTCACCTATGCGGCCAGCGTGCGCTCGGAGCAGTCGTTGGTTCTGGGGGATGCAGTGGCGTCGTCGCAGCGCCTTGCGAAGTCAGTCACGCAAGCGTTGAACGCCAGCCCGAAGGCCTTCGCCCAGGTTCGTCAGAGCTCGACCGGGCTGTCCCAGGGCGTGCAACGCCTGAAGAACGGCGACGACGCTATCGCTGCGCTCCCGGCCGCCGAGCAGGAGACATTGGCGAAGACGCTGCCTCTGGTCGAACGCGCGGAAAAGAACGCGGCGCGTGTGCTGGCCGAGCAGAATTCGCTGACCCAGGTCGCACAGGCAGTGCGTGCGATCAATGAGAAATCGTCGGATTGGCTGGAGACAGCCGAGTCCGTCGCCTCGCTCAAGATGCAGCAAGAGGCTTCGGGCGCCGAAGTGTCAGCGGCTGGCCAACTGGTGATGTTGACGCAGCGCATCGGCAAGAGCGTGAACCAGTTCGTGACGGCGGAGGGCGTCAACCCTGAAGCCGTGTTCCTGCTTGGCAAGGACCTCAACACGTTCCGCGACATCGGCCAGGGGATGATCGACGGCAGTTCGGAGTTGCGTCTTCCTGCCACCGGCGACGCGACGACGCGCGAGCGCTTGGCCTTGCTGATGAAACAGTACGAGGACACGCGGCGTGAGTCGGCCGTGGTGCTGGGCAACCTGCAAGGGCTGGTGGCTGCGCGCGATGCACAGATCGCGATCCTCGACGAAAGCGAACCGCTGCGCGAGGGGCTGGCGACGGTGCAACAGAATCTGGACAGTACCGGCGGTCTCACCGGCTTCACGCTGATCGCACTGCTGATCGCCGTGGGGCTCGCGATTGCCTGCGCCTTCGGCCTGTTGCGCATCTACGTGCGCGGGCAAACCGAACGCGCGGCCTTGGCCGAAAGCCAGCGCGAGGACGCCAAGGCGCTGGAGCAGGAGGCCAAGCGCATCAATGACGCGAACCAGGCGGCCATTTTGCGTCTGATGAATGAATTGCAATCGGTCGCCGAGGGCGACCTCACGCAGCAGGCGACCGTGACCGAGGACATCACCGGCGCCATTGCCGACTCGGTGAACTACACCGTCGAGGAGCTGCGCAGCCTGGTGGCGCAGGTGCAGACCACGGCGGGCCGGGTGACCGACACGACGTCTCAGGTCGACGCGACGTCGACCGAACTGCTGGCTGCGTCGAGCGAGCAGTTGCGCGAGATTCGGGACGCCGGCGAGTCGGTGCTCAAGATGGCCGGACGCATCAATGACGTTTCGGCGCAAGCGCAGCAGACGGCGCAGGTCGCGCGCCAGTCGCTGACCGCCGCCGAATCCGGGCTCGTCGCGGTGCTGAACACGATCAATGGCATGAACGCGATCCGCGACCAGATCCAGGACACCTCCAAGCGCATCAAGCGCCTGGGCGAATCCTCGCAGGAGATTGGCGAAATCACCGAGCTGATCTCGGACATCACCGAACAGACGAACGTGCTTGCGCTCAATGCGGCCATACAGGCCGCGTCCGCGGGTGAAGCCGGGCGCGGCTTCTCGGTCGTGGCCGAGGAAGTGCAGCGGCTGGCCGAACGCTCGGCGGACGCAACGCGTCAGATTGCTGCGCTGGTGAAGACGATTCAGACCGATACGCAGGATGCCGTCGGCGCCATGGAACGCAGCACGCAGGGCGTGGTGGAAGGGACTCGGCTGAGCGACAACGCGGGGACGGCGCTCGGCGAGATCGACCGCGTGTCGCGTCAACTCGCCGACCTGATCGGTCAGATCTCCAACGAGGCATTGAGCGAGGCGCAGTCGGCCAACGTCGTCGCCGCCGACATCCAGCACATCTTCGCTGTCAGCGAACAGATCGACGAGGGCACGCGCTCGACCGCACAGAAGGTGCGTGAGTTGTCCATCAACGCGGAAGAGCTCAAGCAGTCGGTGGCGCGGTTCAAGATCGGATGACCTTGGCGCCTGTTGCGACCGGCAGACCCAACCTCGAAAGCTCTCTGATGGACAGCCATCGCGCGGACTCACCCAAAGCTAGCGAGATCGACCTCAATGCCCTGGCCTGGGTGCATGAGGAACTGCGCCGCTCGCTCGAGAGCGCGCACAAGGCCCTGCGGCGTTTCGTCAAGGACCACGCAGCGGCACTGGACGCCGACGCGGAAGGAGTCGATGCGGCAGTTCTGCGCGCTGCGCGACAGCAGATTCACCAAGGCGTCGGTGCGCTCGAGCTGGTTGGGTTGCCGGGTGCTGCCCGAGTGCTGCGTGCCAGCGAAGCGGTCGTGCAGCGCGTTGTTTCCAAGCCGAAGCGTCTCAATGCGCAGGTGATCGAGACAATCGAACGAGCGTCCTTTGCAATGCTTGACTACGTTGGCCGGCTGCTGTCCGGCAAGACGGTTTCAGAGTTGTCGATGTTCCCGCAATTCCGGGCGGTGCAGGAACTTGCCGGTGCCGAGCGCGTGCATCCGTCGGACCTGTGGGACTTGGATTGGGCGTGGCTCGAGTTGCCGCAGGACCCTTCCGCGAGTTCGTTGACTGCCGACGCCGACACGCGGCGCAGACTCGAGACCCTGCTGCTCGGGCTGATGCGCAGCGTCGAAGGAGGGCGGCAAAGGGCGATCTTCGAAGCGATCGGTAAGCTTTGCGCGGGCCTGGGGGCCGGTGCCACGCAGCCGCGCATGTCGACGTTGTGGAAGTTGGCCGGGGCAATGTTCGAGGCCCAGGCTAACGGGCTGCTCGCGCACGATCTCTACAGCAAGCGCGTGGCGTCTCGCCTGTTGCCCCAGTTCCGGATGCTCGAGAACGGGCAGGACGAGGTCTCGGAACGCCTGGCGCGCGACCTACTCTTCTTCTGCAGCCGGTCCACCGCGCCCGGTCCGTCGCTGTCAGCGCCGCGCATCGCGGCC